>CAZGGZ010000009.1:0-61690 GCA_964525415.1 uncultured Rikenellaceae bacterium
TCAACACCTAATTCAGCATATTGCTGTCTTGCCAGTTGATAAGCTTTTTCTATTGTATCTTTTTTCATGACAGTACATTTAATTATAAAGTTTATTTCTTAATTCCCCCTTTGAAGACCCCCCCTCAAGGGGGGAACAAATTATATTATTCCATATAGAATACCTGTTCAAGCGGTATTGATACTGGTGAATTATCCGGATTTGTTTCCATGATATCAGCCATGTATTTCCACCATTTCTTAACTATTTCGGTTGAACCGAGATCCTGAGAAGTGCTCTCTCCCGACTGTTCCTGGTAGGCAAAAAGCGTATTTGTCTCTTCATCAAGGAAGATTGAGTAATTACCTATACCCTCATTCTTTAATAATTTCACAAGCTCAGGCCAGATCTCACTGTGTCTTTTCCGGTATTCTTCCTTAAAACCGGGATAAAGCTTCATTTTAAACCCAAATCTCTTTACCATGTAATTATGATTAACCAAGTTTGACAATAAATGTGGAGAGAATCAGAACAACTATACCTGTTATAAGGATAACAATTGTTTTTGTTCTGACACCTTTCCACTCCTTTAATATTATGCCCCATATGTTACTTATGGCAATGTTCAGTGCCATCAATATACTCCAGCCGAATACAGCCATACCTTCAGGCAGCTTGCTTGATCCCATCCCAAAGAAATGGAACTGGAGAAACCATAAAAGGCCAGCCAGAAAGGTAAAGAAGAGGTTATTAAGAAGGATATTACCCGATACAGTATAATAGTCCTTATAGGTTTTGTTTTTAATATTCAGGAAACCGCAGTATACAAGATTAGTTATGAATCCTCCAAGAAGAATAAATATGAGTGACGGATTTTTCTGAAACAATGGATTTGTTCCGTGCGCCAGTGCAACATCTTCGATAGGTTTGCCTGCTTCATAACCAAAGTTAAAGCATGCGCTCATGATCCCTGCAAAGATCGCAATCAGGAGTCCTTTCTTCAATGCGAATTCTTTCACGGCTGCTTTCTTCTGTTCCTCCGACATCTCTTTGCCTTTAAGGGAGCCTGCATAACCGATAATTATTATCCCGGCTACCGTTACTGATACTCCTATTACAGTCAGTATCCCACCGGTGGTTGAAAACATATTCTGCCCTGCAATAACAGGCGGTAAAAGTGTTCCAAAGGCTGCACACAGACCAAGTGCAATACTTTGCCCGAGCGCAACTCCAAGGTAACGAAGGCTTAATCCGAAAGTGAGACCACCGAATCCCCAAAGGATCCCGAAAAACATTGCCAGCAGCTTAGCTGATGAGGGCGCTTCACTGATAATCGGCATAAGCTCACCCCTGGGGACGAAGATCAGCGCAAAGAGCCAGGGAATAATAAGCCATGCAAAGACACCCTGACTCAGCCAGTATGATTCCCATGCCCATGATTTTACTTTCTTGAAAGGGACATAAAAACTTGCAGCTCCTACAGAGCCAACAGCAATTAACAATATTCCTGTGATCGGATCCATATAATTTTATTTAATTTGAATTGCAATTTAAAAACTTTATTCTTTATTCACACATTTTTAATAGTCTTGAATTGTCTTACAAATACATTATTAATATGAAAGCATTCAGTTTATCCCTGTTCTTTATTTTTGTTTCAGCCGCCATTCTTGCGCAGGATCTGAAAGTAAAAGATCTTACTGTTGAACATAAGAAGAGTCCGGTTGGCATTGATGCACAGAAGCCAAGGTTATCCTGGAAATTAACTGGTTCCGGGAACAATATATTGCAAACTGCTTATTCGGTAAGAGTAGCAGCAGATCAGAAATTTTCATCCGGGAAAATGATCTGGCAGTCAGGAAAAATAAATTCTGATGCATCTGTTCTTCAGGAATATGATGGTCCGGCTTTGAAATCAGGGCAGAGATATTACTGGCAGGTAAGGGTATGGGACAACAGGGGAAAGGAATCAAAATGGAGCGAAGCAGCTTACTGGGAGATGGGACTGCTTTCTCCATCAGACTGGAAGGCCAGATGGATCGAAATGGAAACTGATACAAACCGATATGCTCCTTCACCCCATTTCAGGAAGGAGTTCCCGATCAGCAAGACAGTGACCAAAGCAGTGGTGTATGTAACCTCTCACGGACTTTATGAGCTTCACCTGAATGGTGAAAAAGTCGGAGACCAGGTACTTACACCAGGATGGACTTCATATGGGAAGCGTCTTCAGTACCAGGTTTATGATGTTACAGGCAAGCTGGCAAAAGGCAGCAATGCAATCGGCGCAGTTCTCGGCGATGGATGGTACCGAGGAACCCTGGCGTGGGGTGATAACTGGGCGATATATGGTAAAAGGCTGGGACTTCTTATGCAGATGAAAATAACCTATTCGGATGGAAGTGAAGATCTGATAATAACAGATGAAACATGGAAATGCAATAATGATGGTGCTATAAGGATGAATGACCTGTACAACGGAGAAACATATGATGCAAATAAAAAACTGACAGGATGGAATAAACCAGGCTATGATGAAAAGAACTGGGATAAAGTAAAGATCGCGAATTATACCGTACCTCTTGTTTCTGCTGAGAGTGTTCCTGTAAGAAAAGTTGAGGAAATAAAACCAGTGAGGATTTTTAGAACTCCCGGGGGAAGCCTGGTAGCAGATATGGGACAGAATATGGTTGGTTGGATAAGGATCAAGGTTTCAGGTCCGCAAGGTTCTGTAGTTAAAATACGACATGCTGAGGTCCTTGATAAGTTTGGTGAATTCTATACGGAAAACCTCAGATCGGCTAAATGTGAACTTAAATATACTCTATCCGGGACGGGTGAAGAGGTTTATGAACCCCGATTTACTTTCATGGGTTTCAGATATATTGAGGTTACCGGGTTCCCTGGTAAGCTCACTCCTGACAACATAACGGGCATTGTGGTCCATTCTGATATGCAGCCAACAGGTTCTTTTGAGTGTTCCAATACTCTTCTGAACCAGCTTCAGCATAATATAATATGGGGTCAGAAGGGAAATTTTGTCGATGTGCCAACCGATTGTCCTCAGAGAGATGAACGACTTGGATGGACAGGCGATGCACAGGCTTTCAGCCGTACTGCTGCGTTCAATTCCTACGTTGCCCCGTTCTTTACGAAATGGCTGAAGGATGTCGCTCTTGATCAGAAGCCCGGGGGTGAAGTGCCTGATGTCATTCCCGATGTTCTTAACAGACAGGATGCAAAGACAGCCCAACCCTCAGCCGGCTGGGGTGATGTTGCGGTTATCGTACCATGGACGATGTATATTGTTTACGGAGATAAGAAACTTCTGGAAACCCAGTATCCAAGTATGAAAGCATGGGTTGAGTATATCAGGAAGAAAGCCGGCGACAGTTATATCTGGAAAGGAGGAAGCAAATATGGCGACTGGCTCTTCTATCATCCTCCTGTAAATAATCATTCGGAGCCTGACGGACATACTGATCATGATTTTATTGCTACAGCATTCTATGCTTATTCAACCAGCCTGCTTGCCAGGGCTGCCAAAGAACTTGGAAAGGCAGAAGATGAAAAGTCTTATACAGAGCTTTTCTATAAGATCAAAACTGTATTTATTAATGAATATGTTACCCCGGCAGGGCGTGTAGGAACCAATTCCCAAACCTCATATGTTCTTGCACTGATGTTTGATCTTCTCCCTGATAACCTAAGGGAGAAAGCAGCCCGGTTTCTCGTGGATGATATCAAAAGCAGAAGGAATCATCTCTCGACCGGTTTCCTGGGAACAGTGTACCTGTGCCATATTCTGACCCAGACAGGGCATACAGATGTTGCATATGACCTTCTGCTCCAGGAGACATATCCATCATGGCTCTATCCGGTGAAGATGGGAGCTACAACCATCTGGGAGCGCTGGGACGGACAGAAGACGGACAGTACATTCCAGGATGCAGGGATGAATTCATTTAATCATTATGCCTATGGAGCAATCGGCGACTGGATGTACAGGGTATCAGCAGGAATTGAAGCCGGATCACCCGGGTATAAGAAGATCCTTATCCAGCCTCATGTCACCGATAAGCTGAATTACTCAAAAGCATCATTTGAAAGCCCTTATGGTACCATTGCCTCGGGATGGGAAAGAAAGGACGGCAAAATAATATTCAGAATTATAATTCCGCCAAATAGTGAGGCAAATATCCTTCTTCCTGTTGAGGATCTTACGACGATAAAAGAAAATGGTTCTCCCCTTTCAGCCGGCAAACCTGATTATTCAATTGCTGTTGATACTAAAGAGGGTAAACGAACCGGACTTGTAAGAGGATCCGGTGAATACGTTTTTGAGATAGCTGAATAGATGGAATTTATCAGCAGTCATTATGGTGAATTTGCAGCACTCCTGGTTGCTTTCTTCTGGACAGTATCCGCACTCGCTTTTGAATCAGCCAGCAAGAAGGTAGGTTCTTTGCCGGTAAATATCCTGAGACTATGTGTTGGTTTTATCTTTCTGAGCACATTTACTTTCATCCGCAGAAGGCTTTTTCTTCCGACGGATGCGAGTGCTGAGAACTGGTTATGGCTGGCACTATCAGGATTCGTAGGATTAGTCTTTGGTGACCTTTTCCTTTTCAAGGCATTTACTGTTATAGGCTCCAGATTCTCTATGCTGATGATGACACTTGTTCCTCCCTTTACTGCCCTTTTTGGCTGGATAATGCTGGGTGAACATCTTACTTTGATCCATTTTTCAGGGATGGCTCTTACATTCACCGGGATAGCTATGGCTATATTCAACCGTGGAAGTAATGGCGAAAAACTCTCACTCAAGCTTGCGCCATCCGGGATCCTCTTTGCGCTGGGGGGTGCTGTCGGTCAGGCACTTGGACTTATCTTGAGCAAGATAGGCGTAAAGGATTATGATCCTTTTTCCGCAACACAGATCAGGGTGATTGCAGGTATTGCCGGATTTGCTGTGCTGATTACAGTAATGCGAAGATGGAGCAATGTAAAAAATGCGCTGATAAATAAGGATGGAATGAAGCTTCTCTCCATTGGAGCATTTTTCGGCCCTTTCCTTGGAATCTCTTTCTCGCTGGTTGCCGTACTTTACACTGAAGCAGGCATAGCTTCAACAATAATGGCGCTTGTACCTATATTCATAATTATTCCTTCTGCAGTTATATATAAGGAGAGAATAAAACCTGCAGAAGTAATCGGAGCAGTATTAAGTGTTGCAGGTGTTGCGTTGTTTTTTATTTAGGATAATATGGATGTTGAGGAATTAAGAGAACGTATCAGACATGGAGAACTGATCTTTTCCACTTCGCGAAGCAGCGGACCGGGAGGACAGAATGTCAACAAGGTTAATACAAAAGTAGAGCTTAGGTTTAATGTTGCAGTCTCATACTGTTTGACTGATAAAGAAAAAGACAGGGTCTTACTGAAGCTTAAAAACAAGATCAATTCGGAAGGTTATCTGATAGTCATTTCACAATCAGAACGAACTCAGCTGATGAACAGGAAGAAAGCTGAAGAGAAATTCTTTAAACTCCTTGCCGGTGCTCTTGCGGAAAAGCGTAGACGGAAATCAACAAGACCTACGGAAGTATCAAAAACAAAACGACTTGAGAAGAAAAGAAAAAAAAGCAATATTAAAAGACTCCGGAAAGAATCAGGAATTTTCGATGAAGAGACTTAACCTATATAAACCCGCCCCTCCAGGGAAGGGATATGTACAAAATGTTCTTCAAATGGGGAATTTAATGACCGGGCACCGAGGACCCGGGATCCAGTTACACTTCTTTTAATTTCCATTTTCCCCTTCTGAAAACAAGATATGCAGTAAGTGTCATAATGGTTTCGGCGATAACAATTGCCAGATATACGCCGTTCTCGTTCATACCCGATGAAATGGCAAACAAGTATGCCAGAGGTATCTCAATCAGCCAGTATGAGAAGATATTTATCTTGAGCGGAGTAGTAGTGTCACCTGCCCCATTGAACGAATTGACAAGCACCATCCCGAATCCGTATCCAATAAAGCCGATACTTATTATTCTCAGGCAGGCAGCTCCTGTTTTGAGAACTTCCGGATCGCTGATAAAAAGTCTGATGAAAGGTTCAGGGAATACAACAAAGATAATTCCAACTATTCCCAGGAAGATCATATTTACCCAGCCGGTAATCATTACTGAACGCTCAGCACGGTCAGGTTTCCCGGCACCAAGGTTTTGCCCGACAAGGGTTGAAGCTGCATTGCTGATCCCCCATGATGGGAGAATTATGAAGTTGATGATCCGTATTGCGATTGTGTAGCCTGCAACTATCTCACTCCCGAAAATTGAAATTATCCTTACAAGTGCAATCCAGCTTGAGGTCGCAATGAGGTTCTGACCGATGCTTCCGAGAGATATTTTGATAAGCCGGAAGATGATCCGGAAATTGATCCCGAAGTGTTTTACTGAAAGCTGTATGCGTTTCTTCCCGAAGAAGAGAAGATATACCTGATACATCACTGCTATTCCTCGTCCGGTAGTAGTTGCAATTGCAGCTCCTTTAATTCCCATTTCCGGGAATGGACCAAACCCGAATATGAGGCATGGATCCAGTATCATATTTATAATATTGCCTATCCATAGAACCCGCATTGCTATTGCTGCATCACCGGCGCTTCTGAAAATTGCATTTATGATAAACAGCAGCATTACAACCGTATTACCTGCAAGAACAATAGTTGCATATCCAGACATTTCATTTACGATAACCGGCGAAGCGCCCATTATATCAAGAAGGTCTCTGGCAAATAGTGCACCCGGAACGGCAATTATCACAGATACTATTACGCCTGTAAGGATAGCCTGAAAAGCAGTCTCAGAAGCTTTGTCGGGATTCTTTTCTCCGATCCTTCTGGATACCATTGAAGTGGTTGCAGTTGCAAGCCCTAATGAAATTGCATAAACGATTGTAAGCAATGATTCGGTCAGACCAACAGTTGCTATCGCATCGGGACCAAGCTTAGACACAAAGAAAATATCGACTACAACGAAGATAGATTCCATTATCATTTCCAGCACCGCAGGTATTGAAAGAAGAAGTATGGCACGGCTCAACCTTACTTCGGTGAAGTCCTGCTCAGTCCCGGAAACAGCCTCTTTGAGGTCCCTGAAGAACAATTTCAGCTTTTGCCTGTTAGTATTTGCAATATCAAGATTCATTACCTTGAATGGTCACAGATTTTCAGAAACAACAAAAGTATTTCATTTTTTTATTTGGCAAAGAAGCCGTTGAATTCATTCTGGCATAATTATTGTAAAAATGACACTTAAAACTAAAATCATCTGCAGGAACGATATTTTGCAGTAAAAAGGTGTATTAAAAATGAGAAGAAAAAAAATAAGTCAAAAAAAGAACACATCTCACAACATGTACGACAGGAATTTCAATGCGCATAACATACTCACAGACAGTTGTTTATATAATAATAAAAATGAAGTGAAAAAATTAACTGTTAATAAAATGCTATTAGTGTTAATATTTCTGATGGTCAAGTGATACAATGTATTAGAAGAATATATATTTTCGCACCAATTAATTTTTTTATTAAGAGTATTAATTTAAAACAAAAGAGTCTTAAAGAGAAACGATGAATTTTTTCATCATCTGCTATGAACGCTAACAAAAATGAGGCTACGGCTATCCGTGGTGAGAGCCGCCTCGTGGGTAGTTCTTCTGACGAAGAACCTGGCGCGAAAACCATGATTTTTTCGCAAAACGAGATCCCAATTCAGTCAGTTAGCAACCGGAGTTCGGAGTTCATGCACCGCTACTTCCCCCTGACAACCGTCGATTCCTGGAATGATTGGAAATGGCAACTGAGAAATGCTATAACAAGCATTGACGAGCTAAAGAAAATCATGAAATTATCCGAAAAGGAGATTATGGCTATTAATAATCTTAAAGGCCGTCTTCCTATGAGGATAACTCCGTATTTCGCTTCGCTAATCTATGACACCGGGTATTCACATCCCCTTAGAAGGAATGTTATCCCTGTCGTGGAAGAGCTTCTTACCAGTACCAGTGAACAATCTGATCCGTTACATGAGAAATCCTATTCTCCTGTAAAAGGTATTGTGCACAGATATCCCGACAGGATTCTTTTTACTGTAACCCAGGTCTGTTCAAACTATTGCAGATACTGCACTCGTTCACATTCGGTAGGCAAACTTGACAAGCTCGGGAAACAGGATTTTGAGAAGGCATTCAGCTATATTGCAACTCACAAGGAAGTCAGAGATGTTTTGATCAGCGGTGGAGATCCTCTGACTCTTAGCGATGCATTACTTGAATACATTGTATCAAATATCAGAAGCATTGAGCATGTTGAAATAATACGTATAGGAACGAGGATACCTGTTGTATTGCCGCAGAGGATAACCGATAACCTCGTAAACATGCTTAAAAAATACCATCCCCTCTATTTCAGCCTTCATTTTTCACATCCGTCTGAAATAACCGAGGAATGCGCGAAAGCTTGCAACAAGCTTGCCGATAACGGATTCCCTCTTGGAAGCCAGACTGTTCTTCTCAAGGGTATCAACGACAACGTTCCGGTTATGAAGGAGCTGATGCATAAGCTGCTTAAGATCAGAGTAAGACCTTATTATTTATACCAGTGTGACCTTATTCCGGGTTCAGGTCATTTCAGGACCACTGTAAAGAAGGGATTGGAAATAATTAAAGGATTGAGAGGTTTCACAAGCGGTTATGCAGTTCCTACTTTTGTTGTGGATGCTCCCGGCGGCGGCGGAAAAATACCGCTGCTCCCGAACTATGTTGTTGAGCATAACAGCGAAAAAATAGTGCTGCGTAACTATAAGGGCGTTTTATGCGAGTACCCTGAAAAATAAGACTCTTTAATGAAAGTTGGCTTGACTTATGACCTGCGGTCATGGTATCTTGACCGGGGTTATTCCATGGAGGATACTGCAGAATTCGACAAGCAGGAAACCGTTGATGCAATCGATACAGCCCTGCGTAAATTGGGCTTTGAGACAGAAGCCGTAGGTAACTGCTTCCAGCTGATTGATGCCCTGGCAGCAGGCAAGAGATGGGATCTGGTCTTTAATATAGCAGAAGGACTTTATGGTGACGGAAGAGAATCTGTAGTTCCTGCAATTCTTGATCAGTATAAGATCCCGTACGTCTTCAGCGGACCTGTTATACTTGGGATCTCCCTCAATAAATACCTGACCAGGCTGATCGTTTCCGCAGCAGGTGTTCCGGTCAGCCCCGGCATGCTGATATCCACAAAATCGGATATAACAAAATGCAATCTTGAATATCCCCTTTTCATCAAGCCTGTTTCAGAAGGAACAGGAAAAGGCATCACGGAAAAGAATGTGATCAATTCGCCTGCAGAACTAAAAGAGGTGGCTGAATATTTACTTGAAAGGTTCAGCCAGCCTGCACTTGTTGAGGAGTATCTTCCCGGAAGGGAATTTACTGTCGGAGTAATTGGCTCGGGTGATGATGCCATAGCAATCGGGGGAATGGAAATTGAATGCAAAAATAATTTTCCTTATTCCGTTGAGTACAAGGAGAACTATCAGGAGTTCTGCAAATATATTCCGATGGCAGAGGAATTCTCAGGGGAATGTAAAACGGTAGCTCTGAATGTCTGGAAAGCTCTTGGAGGCGTTGATGCCGGAAGAGTGGATGTTAAAGCTGACAGAAACGGACGGATGTGCTTCATGGAAGTAAATCCCCTGGCCGGTCTTCATCCTGTCCATTCCGATCTGCCAATCCTTTCAAAAATGATCAATATTGATTTCCAGGCTTTAATGGGAATGATCATGAAATCAAGTCTAAAACGACACGGACTTACAATATGACAGGGAAAAGATGCTGCATATTATTTAACGAGCCGTGTGAAAATGCTCTTCCGGACGAACTCGATGTTATCGAACAGGTGAAATTAATAGAAAAACCACTGATAGAATTAGGATTTGATACGTTCAGGAAAGGCATCACCCTCAATTTCATGAATGAGATAGCATCACTGGCTGATGACAGACCGGATTTTATTTTTAACCTCGTTGAATCAATAAATAATAAGGGCGAATTATGCTATTTCATCCCTGCCCTTCTGAATATGTACTCCATTCCGTATTCCGGGAGTCCGGTGGAGGCTATGTTCATTACAACAAGCAAGGCACTTACATGCAAGGTATTAACAAAAGCAGGAATTAATACTCCAAATGGATATTTTCCTTCCCGGTTCAATCAGCTTATTCCGGGGAAGCAGTATATTATCAAACCAATCTGGGAAGATGGTTCGCTTGGCATAACAGGTGATTCTGTTTTCACCTTTGAACCCGGATATGAATCGAAGCTTATGGATTATAGCGATAACCACTGGATAATTCAAGACTATATTGATGGAAGGGAATTCAATATTAGCTTAATTTACGGTGAACAGGGGCCGGAAGTGCTGCCTGTTGCAGAGATGACTTTCAACAATTATTCAGAAGATAAGCCGAAAATTGTAGATTTCAAGGCAAAATGGGAAGAAGGCAGCTTTGAATATAAGAATACAATCAGAAAATTTCCGGGAGAAAATCTTGATCCGGTTCTCGAGGCGAGGATCAAATCTGTTGCCCTTGATTGCTGGAGCGAATTCGGACTCAGGGGGTATGCACGTGTTGACATGAGGGTTGATGACAATGATATCCCCTATGTAATTGAAGTAAATGCAAATCCCTGCCTGTCGCCCGACGGCGGCGTCATTGCAGCCGTAATTGCAGCAGGCCTGCCGTTTACCGAATTAATTAAACGTATTATAAGCGATTTAAACTAATAAATAATGACAATATTTTCTGAAGGTATAAAGACTGAAGACAAAGATAGAATAGAAGAGATACTGCGATCGACAAATTTCTTTTATGAATTTGAGATCGAAACTGCCATGGAAATTGTTGATGAAACAATACAGGACGGGATGGAAAAGAGCGGATACTATTGGCTAAAGGCAGCTGATGAGGATGGTTTAGTGGCTTTTGCCAATTACGGAAAAGATGATTTCTCAACTCATTCATGGGAGCTTTTCTGGATTGCTGTTCATGATGCGTCAAGGCACAAGAAGCTGGGGACAGCTCTTTTAAAAGCAATAGAAGGGAATGTAGTTAAAATGGGCGGCAAGATACTCTGGATAGAAACATCAGGACGGCCGCTCTATGCATCAACTGAAGCCTTCTATATTCGTAACGGTTATACGCTGGCTGCAAGCCTGAAGGATTTCTACGGACCTGATGATCCAAAACAGGTATACTTCAAGGTTTTACAATAGCCGGAATGTCTGATTGTCAAAAAGGCTTTATATAATTAATCACTTTATCAGGTTGGCATTGTAGTATTCCGGTCTGCCTGTTACTTCCTCCCCCAGCCAGCCGGGTCTGTCAAATTTTTCCGATTCGGATGCTAGTTCTATCTCGGCGATAACCAGTCCTTCATTTTTATCATGGAACTCATCAACTTCAAATATGTGTTTTCCGGCAGGAACCAGATACCTCGTTTTATCGATTTTTCCGGGAAGGCTGATTTTCATTATTTCCCTCGCATCAGCAATGGGAATCTGAAATTCCCATTCATCACGTGTGAATGATGTGCCTTTCGGTCTGTTCTTTATTGTAATAAACGCTTTTCTGCCTGCAGTTCTGATCCGTATGGTTTTATCGGGATCAATTGAAAGGTATGTCTGGATTATCCTGATTTTCTTTATGGCGAGATGCCTGAATTCACCTCTTACCAGGAATTTACGTTCGATTTCTGCAGCCATTTTTTCGTAAAGTTAGAAATAACCATAAACTTATACCTGCCAGAATTTGTTTATTAACAAATTGCAACTTTTGAAAGGCAGCTTTGGTCATTTAAAATGTATTGCCGGGGCAATATGATAGTATGTTTGTCAAAATATAGGAGTAATTGGTGTAAAAAATTTCCTTTGATAGATGATATTTGGTAATTTTATCGATTTACGTAAATTCATTCAAATTAAAATATTCTTGACCATGAAAACGAAATTATGTTTTACCTTAATACTATTAGCTTTTGTCTTTTTGCCTGCTGAAGGTCAGGTTCCGCAAGGTCTTAATTACCAGGCAGTAGTGCGAGATGGATTGGGAAATCTTATAACTAACAGGGATTTACAGGTAAAGATCGCTATACTTTCAGATACTGCTGGTTTTTATGCAAGCGGAACAGGCACATATGTTTGGGAAGAACAGCATAGCGTAAAGACCAACGGATTTGGAATGTTCACTCTGGTTATCGGAAGTGTCCAGGGAACGAAGGTGCAGGGATCAGCAGCCTCTTTCAGTGCAATTCCATGGACAACAACGCAGCTTTTTGTAGGAGCGAAAATCAACTATCCCACATGGAAGCAGCTGGGAAGTGCCAGGTTATGGACAGTACCATACGCAATGATAGCCGACAAGGCAAATGGTGTAAATGCTGGCGCTAAATTATCAGTAACAAGTACTAATGACCTCGGAACAGATGCTCTTTTTGAAGTCAAGCGCCAGGATGGTCAAACGGTTTTTGCAGTTTATCCTGATGCAGTAAACATCTGGGTTCCACAGGAAGGTTCAAAAGGACCAAAAGGCGGATTCACTGTAGGAGGTTACGGCGCAGATAAGGCAGAGACCTATGATTTCTTCAAGGTCACTCCGGACAGCGTAAGAATCTATATAGATCCCACTCCGGATGCTAAAGGCGCCAAGGGAGGATTTGCAGTAGGGGGTTATGGACAGGCGAAAGGTATTGATGATATGTACTTTAACCTTACAGGAACCTCAGAGATAAGTGTGGTTAAAGCTTCCCCGCAGATATTATGGTACCCTACGAAAAATGCATTCCTGGCCGGGAATGTTCATATAGGCGCGGCTGACAGCGTGGGAGATTATTCAACCGCACTCGGTTACCAGTCTATAGCAATGGGCGACTATTCACAGGCATTCGGGTATAAAGCCAAAGCATTTGGAGACTATTCAACCTCTATAGGCAAGAATTCCGTCGCCGGCTCAAAACTCACATCTTCCAATAATGCTTTTGCATTCGGTGACGCTGCCAAGGCGACCGGGAGTGATTCTTACGCGTTTGGTTCGGGAGCTCTTGCTTCAGGGCTCAAATCATTTGCTTTTGGTTCAGTCGGCCTCGATGATTCACAGGTCCCGACGACAAATCCAACAAGAGCTACAGGGGACTATTCGGTTGCGATTGGTATGGGTTCTGCTGCACTAAATACAGGAGCTATATCCGTCGGTGTTGGAGCTGTATCCAGCGGAATAGCTTCCAGCACATTCGGATTCTACAGCAGTGCAAGTACAAACTTCTCGACAGCTGTCGGATATAAAGCCACAGCTAATGGTGCTTACTCAATTTCTGTGGGTTCAAATGCCACTGTAGGCTCCACTGCAAATTACGGAAGCGCTTTCGGAAGAAGTGCCACCGCAAACGGTCCTAACTCGGTAGCAATAGGTTACAATGCATCAACAGGATCGACTGCAACAGACGCAAGCGCATTCGGCCGAAATGCTGCTGCAAACGGAACAAGCTCAATTGCCGTTGGTTACGGAGCTACAGCATCCGGCTCCAACTCTGTCGCTATCGGAACAAATGCACTGGCATCAGCAACTAATTCATATGCGTTCGGCGCAGCAGCATCTTCTGCAAATGCCAATGCCACAGCAATAGGATATCAATCACAGGCTAATGGTGAGCTTTCTATTGCCATAGGATCTTATTATACATATACACATACTTTGATACCCTATTTTAACAGTACTGCCACAACAGGTGATTTCATCATCCGCACACCAACCATTGCACCATTGTTTAAATCAATATCGTTTAACCGGGCAAATATAGCCAATGGCAAATATTCAATTTCAATAGGTAACGGAAACCTTTCAAACAACGGAGGATTCGCATTAGGTTCCAACAATGATGCAACGGCCTTTGGAGCAGTTGCATTGGGTGTTTCAAATAAAGCCGTTAATACCAATACCTATGCAGCAGGTTTTAACAACCTTGCTACAGGATATTATGCAACTGCCTTCGGCAATAACACTTATTCAAAAGCATTTGGTTCATTCGTGATTGGCCAGTATAATATAATCGCAGGCGACTCAACACAGTGGAAGAGTACAGATCCTCTTTTCGTTGTTGGAAACGGATTAAGCTCCACCGACAGATCAAATGCGGTAACTGTATATAAAAACGGACGGTCGATTTTTACAGGTGAACATGCCAATATAAGCCTTAATGATAAAACGACCAAGTTGTTATTTATCAGGGGAGTCGGAGTGGTAATAAGAACCACCGTCTTTGGCATCAAGTCATATGTTAACAGGGCAGATACGGAGGTAGACTACTATTACAGCGGGTATTTCTATGATACAGGTACTGCCGGTACATATAAAGGACTATACGCAGATGTAATCGAAAATGATTACTTGTATACTGACTATATAAATGGAGTAGCTGCCGATGTGGCAGAGTATTACCATGACTCCAACGCAAATACGGAACCCGGGGATATTGTTGTTGCCGATCAGGTTAAGAAAGAAAGTGTTGTCAGATCAAGCAAACCATATCAGGCTGGTATTTTAGGAGCCATTTCCACAAAACCGCTGATAGTTATGGGCTCTGAACTGGTAGTTGATGATAAAACGATGAAAACCCATGATGGAGGTATTGCTACAATGGTTGCTCTTACAGGCCGCGTGCCTGTTAAAGTAACAGGTGAGAATGGGGCAATCGTACCAGGTGATCTGTTAACATCGTCTTCAGTACCCGGTCACGCAATGAAATGGACGCTTCTCGATGTTACCAAAGCAAAGGATTTTGAGGAAATGAAATCAATCCTTGCTGAGAACGAAAGAAGACGGAATGCAATAATAGGCAAAGCTGTTGAAGGTTTTTCAGGATCCGGAACAGGAAAGATAATGGTTCTGATATCCCTTCAGTAAAGCGATATTTCAGGATGCAGAGAAGCCGTTCTTTATAGGAACAGCTCTTTTGTCGCCTGGAAATCATTATTTAAATACAAATTCCCTCCATTCATGTAAAAAATTAGGATTGTATTTAAAGGTTTTGTAAATTTGATATAATAATTCTTCTGATTTTGTAAGAATTAATTGGGTCCTTGCTTTTCTTATCAGCAGAAGTAGTTTTAGTTTAGGTTGGTAGGGTGATTAGGTAAAAGGGCTGTCAGGTTTTGAGACAGTCCTTTTATTTATTATTTTAGGGACATGTATGTACGGATAGAATCAAGCTGGAAATCCAGGCTCAGCGAAGAATTTGAAAAGGAATACTTTGTCAGGCTCTCTGAGTTTGTTAAAGAAGAATACAGGACTAAAACGATATTTCCTCCGGGATCGCTTATATTCAACGCTTTCAACCTCTCTCCTTTTGATAAGATAAAAGCTGTTATAATAGGTCAGGATCCATATCATGGTCCCGGGCAGGCACACGGATTATGCTTTTCAGTAAGAGAAGGGGTGGAATTTCCTCCCAGCCTGATCAATATCTTCAGGGAGATAGAATCGGATGCTGGTTATAAGCCTCTCCCGTCAGGAAATCTTGAAAGATGGGCTGCACAGGGGGTGCTTCTCCTCAATGCCACTCTTACCGTCAGGGCTCACCAGGCAGGGTCGCATCAGAGAAAAGGCTGGGAGGAATTTACCGATTCAGTAATAAGAATATTAAATACGGATAAAACTAACATAGTCTTTTTCCTGTGGGGTGCCTATGCCCAGAAGAAGGGTGAAGCAATTGACAGGTCAAAGCATCTGGTACTTGAATCGGTGCATCCCTCCCCTCTTTCTGCAGCCCGCGGATTCTTCGGCAACAAGCATTTTAGCAGGTGCAATGATTACCTTATTGAGAAAGGCATAGAGCCTGTTAACTGGAGATAGCTTTCAGGGCTGAAGATACAATTCCTGAAAGCTTTCCTGTTTCTTCGTAGCCGGCAGACAACCTTATCATTCCAGGTTCAGGATATTTTGCTCCCCACACTGATTCAACCGGCAGTAAGATTGAGCGGGTATCACCAAGGCTTGGGATAACCCTGATCCAGTCTGAAACGGCTTTTATAAATTCATCCCTCAAAATTCTCTTTTCATTAACTGAGCTGCCGCTGAAATCAAAGGTTACCATTCCGCCGAAACCCCTGTTGCCAAAGAGTTTTACAGCATCATCATGACTTGGATGATCCTTCAGGCCTGGATACCAGACCCTGCCAACAAGTTTTGAGGTGCACAGAAGCTCTGCAACCCGGGATGCATTAATGCATTGCCGGCTGAACCTCAGTTTGAATGTCTGGATCTGAGTATGGAGCCTGTAAGCATCATCAGCTGAGATCATATGACCTGCATATTTACGGTATTCAACAGCTGCCTTCAGCAGATCCTGGTCATTTCCGCAAAGAACACCTGCAGTAATATTGCCATGCCCCGACAGGTATTTGGTAGCGCTGTGAATAACTATATCAGCACCGCTGGCCAGAGGCTTCCACAATTCAGGCGTGGCAAACGTATTGTCGACAATGACCTTTGTGCCATATTTCTTTGCAATTCCTATCACACCGGAAGAATCAGGAACAATCAGCATGGGATTGGAGATAGATTCAATATAGAGCAGTTCAGGTCTTATTTTCTCCATAACTGTCTCAAAGCCGGCAAGGTCATACCGCTCTTTAATGGGAGAAAAGTAATGTATATCCAGTCCTCTCCGCCTTGTCAGGACCGATTCAGCATATGATATTGTACCTCCGTAAATCTCATTGAAAAATAACCAGGGCTTAACAGTTTTACCGTTCTGAAAGACAGAGAGGGCAACATCAACAGCAGCCATACCCGACTCAGTCAGTATCGCCCATTCTGAATCCTCAAGCTTCATTACTTCCTCTTCTGCAGCAACCACGGTGGGATTCCGGTAGCGTGAATATATATAAAGATCAGGCACACGTTCATTTTCTGTCTCCCTGCTGAATGCTTCCGATGCTGTACCTGCATCAAAAAGTTCAAATCCTGCGTCCCTGTAAACAGGGATACGCTGACTGTTTATTTCTTTCTTCTTCATCTTGTCAGATATTTGGTTTCAAGGTCCTTGTAATAAATAGCCCTGTCCAGAAGCTCACCTGACAGGAACAAAACTGTTATTACCGGATCTGAATAAGAGATTCCGGTTATAAGTGATATTCCCGTTGCCATGAGCATCGCTATACGGAGAATTCTTAATCTAAAATACAAATTTTGCTGATTATCATGAAAAGCAGCATAAATTCCTGATATTAATTTAATTGCACCGATAAAGATAAAAGGTGTCTTCAATCCTGAAAGAAAAGAAACAATGATCAGTGCAGTCAGCAAATTCTGCCCGCTGTGGAAAAATGTTGATATTCTTTTATCAGGCGCTGAGTACTGCAGATCGGACATGACAAGGAAAATAATCCCTGCCGTCGAAGCAGAAACAATTAACTCTGCAGATTTAAATGAAATGACCAGAAGCGAAAGGATCAGATATAAAATGTAAAGCAGCAATTCAATTCCGGCAGGTGAAAATAGCGAACGTGATATTTCTTTTCTGCCTTCAATAAAATAAAATGCTGAAAACAAGACAGATAAAAGCAGGACAGGAAGAATAATATGGAAAGAATACAAGACCGGGCCGGTAAGATCAGAGATCATCAGGGAAACTGACAAAGTCGTCAGAAAAGAGAAAGCGCTTTGACTCCACCCGGCTGGTAAAATTTGCGATGACAAGGTTATTTTCAGAAGGTAGTTTTATGACAGGTTATTCTTATTCAAGAGGCCCTTCGGGTACTGTCCTATCAATTTTAAGCTTTTTATTGTTCCAATTTTCGATAAAAACCTCATACGTGATCTTCATCTGCCCCATATAATTAGCATATGTATTATCAACCGGTCCTGTGGAGAAAAGTACTCCATTAATCCTTGCGGATATTTCGGCAAATGCATATGCTGTTTCAAAACGGTAATATTCTGAAAAATTTCCGAAAGTTACAGTACCCAATGTATCAACCTCTTCTTTTATTTTGACAATTACCTCATTGAATGTCTGATCGGATATGTTTTTAACTCGTACATCGGTCGGCCCCTTGGGCTCGAACTCTGTTTTCTTGCAGCCTGCTACTGCTATCGATATAATTACAAGAAAGAAAAGCTTCTTCATAGCCCGGGAAGGTTAGTTGTTCAGTTATTTGACCTTAAAGATAGCAAATTAGTTGCAAAGAGTTTATATTATTTCAAGGCTGTTTGCCGGTATCCAACCCTTATTCCCGTCAGAAAGCTGTATCTCAAACCATTCGCCGACTTCATCCTCAACAGTTACTTTTGTGCCTTCATGAAGTACAAAAAGGTCAGTTCCGCTATTATCGGGTGAACTCTTCCCGTTTACAGCCGGACTGAAGATTATTGCCTTCTGGCTGTCATAGATCATATTCCTGTTTCTGATTGTCATGGCAAGCGATGCCAGTGATACAATAATTAAAAACAGGGCAAGCCAGAATCCAAGCACTTTCAGCCTGTATTTTGAAGTGTAGAAATAAAGTGAAAGGAACAAAAGACACAGGATGAAGGTTACTATGCTTATCCATGCCCAGGTATTTGTTGAAAGAGACAGTGCCAGCAGGTTATACCATCTGATAAAAAACAGCTCCGGGATCTCCTCAAAACGGTCAACAACAAGGGTCCGTGCAATCTGAAGGTTATAGTTTATATCTTCGTCACCGGGTTTGAGAAGATATGCCCTTTCGTAGAACAGAATTGCACCCGGAGTATTGTTCAGCTTGAAGTATGCATTCCCTATATTATATTCAAGTTCAGCCGAACGATATCCTGTTTTATAAATACCCGTCCAGTTTTCAAGGGCTTTTTCATAATTCCCGGCGGAGAAGCTCTCCGTTGCTGCAGCAAATTGTTCTGCCGGGGTCTGTTGTGCAGGAAGGCATACTGGAAATGTCAGGAGTAATAATATCAATGCTCTGGCTTTCATCATCTGACAATTGAATTTTCCACTGACCGTATGAACCGGGATGTACCTTCATAAATTTCAGCAGCTTCATTGCCGGATGAAGCCGGTGAATACCTTGCATATTCGGAGCTGTCAAGAATTCCTGTCAGGCTGTTGATATCATCTTCACTTATCCCCTTATCCTTCAGAACTGAAACAACGTTGTTTCTGCTGAGGTCTGAGACAGGTATATTAAGCTTGTCACTGAGATATCCCCAGATTGCCTTAAGTATCTCCTCATGAAACCTGTCTATTTCTCCTCGTTTCAGGCAGCCTGAAGCTTCCTTTAGTCTTTTGCCTGCAATTTTTCCTGCCTTGCGGTTACGGACTGCAGTAATATCGGCATTTCGTCTGATGTGCTCCCTTCTTGCAAAAAGAACAATAAAAAAGACCAGGAGAGCAATAGCATAAATACTATAAAACGAACTATTTGAGTTAATGATTTTTGTAGTTTTTGAAAACTCACCCGGATTGGATTTTATAAAGCGTATATCTTTTCCGACGTATTTCACATCCTCTTTTGAAACACCGCCATAAACAGTGATACCTGTTGTTGTTTCTGTCCCTTTGCGGGCATAGAACCGGTATTCCCCTGTTTTGAGTGTTTCATACTTTCCGGAAGCTGTATTAAAGAAGGAATAAGTCACAGGCGGAATAGTAAAATCGCCATAATGACGCGGGATAAGCAGATATTCAAAGGTTCTTTGCCCTGATGTGCCACTCAGGCTGTTCTTTATATTATCAGTCACCTTTGGATCATATACCTCAATATCAGGGGATAATGCAAGCCTGGGAGCTTCGGCCAGTTTAAGGTTCCCATTTCCGGAAATAGTTATTTTAAAGTTGACAGCATCATTTACATCAACGGAATCCTTATTGACAGAAGCCTTAAGATCAAGCTTACCCACTACTCCTGAATAATCGCCGGGCTTCGCACCCGGTAACGGTTTAACATTTATTGAAACAGCCTTGCTGATTACCGCTTTCTGTATTGTCTGGAATGTCGAGAAAAAGTCACCAAAGAAAGGATCACCATCTCCAGACCTTTGACGTACGAGCACAGATATCTGGACAGGATCGATTTTTATTTCTCCTGTTACCTGTGGGAAGAGAAGAAAGTTCTGAATAACTCCGGTTCCATAAATTGTTCCATTTATATTTTCCTGTTTCAGCTGGGTAAGAGGCGGCGTCTCAATATCAGATTTAAGAAATCCTTTGAAATCCGGATATTTGATCTCATTTATTCCTGAAAGATCTACCCTGGTGTATATTTTCACTGTCGCAGCAATGTGTTCACCGATATATACTTCCCTCCGGTTCAGGGAGAGATCGACAAAAATATCACTTCCTGCAGCTTCAGGTTGTGCACTTGCAGTACCTGTGTTAGCACCCGGCTGCACGTTCTGTCTCCGGGCACCATTACCGACAACCTCAATGTAGATTGAGTCAGAATAGAAGGTTTTGTTCTTAAGCGTATATGAAGCAGGAGGAATGACATATTTGCCTTCCTCAGGTGCCTGGAGGTAATACAGATAACTATATGTTGTCTGATGCGACATTTTGCCGTTAATTATCTGTGTGCTTGAGCTGTAGGAAGTCTGTGGTCCCATAAGTCTGTAGAATCCCGCAAAGGGAGGAGCAGAGAATTCACCGCCACCTGAATTTACGGTCCAGGATACTGCAAACTGCTGTCCTGCCTCCACAACCGAGGGGTATTCAGCTTCGATAGCAATATCCTGTGCAGTCATGTTCCGGACTGCCAGAAGTACAATAATATATAATAGTGTTCTTTTCACACTTTATTATTGATATCACCAGTTTTTAACCGTGATGGTTTTAGATTTCAATGCTTTTGCAAGTTTAACCTTTTCCTGGATATTTTTTTCATCATTTGCCAGAGCATTCAGCAATCTTTCAGCATCTTCCTTTGAAATTCCCTGCTGCTGCTGTTGTTCCTTCTGCTGATCCTGCTGTTGCTGATTATCACTGTTTTTGTTATCCTTGTTTTCCTGTTTGTCCTGTTGATTCTGCTGGTCTTTATTCTGATCCTGGTTCTGCTGATCCTTCTGTTGCTGCTGTTGTTGTTCCTGTTGCCTCAGGAGGTCCTGAGCATAAGCAAGGTTATATTTTGTTTCCATATTATCCGGATCCAGTCTCAATGATCCTTTATATGCGTCAACGCTCTCCCTGACCTTGTCGGCCATAAGAAGTGAGTTGCCAAGGTTATAAAGACTGGCTGCTTTCTTTTTGCTGTTGTCATTCATGTCGTGATTTTCAGCAAACTGCTTTCCTGCATCCTCAAATTTATTCTGCTTATAAAGAGCATCACCTGAGTTGAAGACTGCATCAGCAGATTCTTTATTCTCGTCAATAGCCCTTCTGTAGGAGATCTCTGAATCAGAAAACTTACTGTTTCCATACTCACGGTTCCCCTGCCTGATGAATTTTTTATCACCCTGGGAGTAGGAAAACAAAGGAAGCAACAAAAGAATAACTGTCAGAATCAGCCATATTCTGTTCAGTTCTTTCCTGTTCTCCATATTATTGTTTGTCGGCATATTGTTTATATGATCAGATCTTGAATTTAAATAATTTTATACTGGCCAGCTTCCTGTTCTTTCTTTCCATTACGATAAAATCGAATATCAGGAAGAAAAGTGCAATCACAGCAAATATCTGAAACTGGTCATTGTATTCAGTATACATTGTACTCTCCATTTCCTGGGTTTTCATCTTCTTTATTTCTCCGTATATCTCATCCAGTCCGATATTTGAGCTGCTTGCCCTTACATAGTTGCCTTCGCCGTTTATAGCAATCTTCTTAAGGATTTCCTCATCAAGCTTTGTGATCACGGTATTGCCATCCTTATCTTTCAGGTAATCACGCTTTCCCCCTCTCATTACAGGAACGGGCACACCTTCAGGAGAGCCTATTCCTATAGTGTGAATTACTATCCCAGCCACAGCTGCTTCTGAAGCTTTTGCAACCGGATCATCCTCATGATTCTCACCGTCGGTAATGATGATCATAGCCCTGCTTTTACCTTCTCCCGGGCTGAAGGATCTCATACCCAGATCTATTGCAGCGCCAATGGCAGTTCCCTGTTTGGGAACCATATCGGGATTTATAGCTGAAAGAAACATCTTAGCAGAGATATAGTCAGTTGTAACAGGAATTTGTGTATATGCATCACCGGCAAAGACTATCAGTCCTATTTTGTCATTATCCAGGTTGTCAATCAATCTTGTCAGAGCCTGTTTTGCCCGGGTAAGACGGTCAGGCTGAATATCCTGTGCAAGCATGGAATTGCTGACATCAAGAGCAATAATAACCTCCACACCCTGTTTTTTAACCTCCTCAAGCCTCGATCCGAACTGCGGACGGGCAAGAATCAGAATGATAGCGGCAAGGGCAAAAAACTGGAGGGAGAATTTAATACCTGGTCGTATCCCTGACATTTCCGGAAGGAGCTTTGTTACGAGTTCTGATTCCCCGAATCTTTTAAGCGCTCGTTTCTTCCTCACTTCATTCAGTATCCACAAAACAACCATTGCCGGCAGCAAAAGCAGCAGGTAAAGGAAATCGGGATTTGCGAATCTGAATAACTGCATTATTGTATCTTATTATGTAAGGTTTTTATAAACAGTCAGACGCAAAAGCGCTTCAAGGGCAAGTAAGATAAAAGCAAAAATCGCAGGCAGGAGGAATTTCTCCTCCTTGCGTGTAAACTGACGCACATCAATTTTGGACTTTTCAAGCTTATCAATCTCGCCATAGACCTGTACCAGCTTATCATTATCGGTTGCCCTGAAATAGCTTCCGCCCGTTTTTGTAGCAATATCCTTAAGTATTGCTTCATCTATTTCAACCGGCATATTCTGGTACTGAACTCCGAATGGTGTCTGAACAGGATATGGTGCAGTGCCCATGGTTCCCACTCCGATAGTATAAACCCTTATTCCATATGTTTTTGCTATATCAGCGGCGGTGGATGGAGCTATATCTCCCCTGTTATTGACACCATCAGTCAGCAGGATTATGACCTTACTTATTGCCTCTGAATCCCTGATCCTGTTTATCGCGGTAGCCAGACCATTTCCTATTGCAGTACCGTCTTCGATCATACCGCTCTGAATCTCTCTCATCAGGTTAATCAGAACAGCATGGTCAGTTGTCAGAGGGCATTGGGTAAAGCTCTCACCGCTGAATACCACAAGCCCAAGACGGTCGTAAGGACGACCTGAAATGAACTCGGTCGCCACATTTTTGGATGCTTCCAGCCTGTCGGGTTTGAAATCACGGGCAAGCATGCTTCCCGATATGTCAAGGGCCAGCATTATGTCTATTCCTTCAGTTGTTACATTCTGAAACCTGTCGGTTTTCTGGGGACGTGCAAGAATAATGATCAGTAAAGCTACGGCAAGCATCCTCAGGGCAAACAGGATATGCCTTAGATAGTGCCGGAACGTTGTTCCTGTGTTTCCAAACTGATCAAGTCCGGGCATGTGAAGTGATGCGGATGTTTTTTGCTGGCGGAGGACATAAAAGGCCATCATTCCCGGGACCAGCAGCAGAAGCCAGAGATAGAGAGGTTCAGCATATGTAATACCTGTCATCACTTCTTTTCGCTTGTTTTTTTTGTTTCTTTGTCAGGTTCAGGTTCCGGAATATATTTTGTAGCATCAACAAATGCCCATGAGTTTTGAAAATGAACATCATTCTCCGAAGGTTCAGGTTTATATTTGGCAAATTTTACCAGGTCGGAACCATTTAGGATGGTCTTCAGGCTGCTGTATGAACTATCTTTTTTAAATCCCGTTTTCAATAACGCTTCAAGAGTTTCCGAGGTTGTCATTTCAAGTGAATAAACACCATATCTGTTTTCGAGGTACTGGCGCAGTATCTCTGTAAGCCTTGAATAATATTGCTTCACCTCACCCTTTTGCCAAAGCTGTTCGTCCCTTAACTTTTCAAGGTCCCTGAATGCAATCACGTGTGCCGGATCGGGATTTATTAATGTTTCCGGTTCTGTCTTCGGTTTTCTTAACTTGCGGACCAGTCTGATTATTCCCCAGATCAATGCTGCAGCCAGGGCTGCGAGCAATATCCATGGAAGTATCTCTCCCAGCGTTAAAGGAGCCTTGTAAGGTCCGATTATATCGAAGATCCTTGCTGAAGTATCGGCAGGTGCAATCTTTACCCTCATGACTTCAAGCGGTGAGTAACCGGAATAATACCTTTTTATTCCCGACTCGTTCTTTATTTCAGCATAAGTTGGAGGAACCTCATAAAAGCCTGAATCAAAAGATGTTATCAGATACCTGCTGGTTATCCTGAGCCGGTCATTATCAACAGCATTGCTATCGATCACCGGACCGGAAAGGATCTCAATTTTTCCGGAGAGTGTGTCCTTAAGCAAGGGAAGATCGAGCTCAAGTCCGAAAGGCTGATCTACTGTAATTGTATAGTTTATCTGATCCCCGATATATATGCGTGTGCTGTCAAAAACAGCTGTTACGGTAACATCCTGTCCTTCCAAAGCTGCAATAGCAATGGCAATCAACACTAATGATATAGACAGTCTCTTCCTGATCACCTGCTTTCGAATAATTTTATCAGAGGTTTAACATAGTCTTCCCCGGTATTTATCAGAGCAGAATCCACTCCGCTCCTTTTAAATACATTGCTGATCCTGGCAGAATGTTCTTCCCACCACCGTCCATACGCCTCCCTTGATTTGCGGGCAGCTGTATCTATCCATTTTTCGTCACCTGTTTCAGAATCCGTTACTTTAACAAGTCCGACATCGGGCAGATAAGTCTCAGCTTTATCATAGACTTTTATAGCTGCTATATCGTGCTTGTTTGAAGCGATCCTGAGCGCCTCATCAAAATCAGGGGCCATAAAATCTGAGATAATGAAAGCAGTACATCTTTTCTTTATTGCATTGGTCAGAAACCTCAATGCCTCATCGAGATTGGTTTTGTTGCTCTCCGGTCTGAAACCAAGAAGCTCTCTGATTATTCTTAGAATATGTTTTCTTCCTTTTTGTGGAGGAATGAATTTCTCCACCTTGTCTGTGAAGAAGATCACGCCTATTTTATCATTATTGAAAATAGCTGAAAATGAAAGGACTGCGGCAACTTCAGTCATCACATCACGCTTGAAGCTGACCGTGGTGCCGAAATTTCCTGATCCGCTGACATCGATCAGAAGCATAACTGTCAGTTCCCTTTCTTCTTCAAATATCTTTATATAGGGATGGTTGAATCTTGCAGTCACGTTCCAGTCAATACTCCTTATATCATCGCCGTACTGATATTCCCTGACTTCGCTGAAGGCAATACCTCTTCCCTTAAAAGCACTATGGTATTCCCCTGCAAAAATATGCCGGGTCAGTCCCCTGGCTTTTATTTCAATCCTGCGGACTTTCTTTATGAGATCTGTTTCTTCCATTTTCAGGGAACTTCCACAACATTAAGTATCTCAGCAATTATCTTATCCTGGTTGACATTTTCAGCTTCGGCTTCATAGGTCAGACCGATCCTGTGGCGCATGACATCAGGGCAGATAGCTCTCACGTCTTCGGGAATAACATAACCCCTGCGTCGTATGAAGGCAAAAGCCTTGGCGGCCAGTGAGAGATATATTGAAGCCCTTGGTGATGCACCATATGATATCATGTTCTTAAATGCCGGCAAACCGTATTTTTCGGGACTCCTGCTGGCAAATACAATATTCAGGATATAATTCTCAATCTTCTCATCCATGTACACTTCCCTGACTATATCCCTTGCCCGTACAATATCGTTCGTTTTCAGAACGGTGCTTGTTTTCGGAAATTCTTTGGCAAGGTTTTCCCTGATTATCAGTTTTTCCTCATCCATTGAAGGATAATCGATTAGCACTTTCATCATGAACCTGTCAACCTGGGCTTCAGGAAGAGGATAAGTCCCCTCCTGCTCTATCGGATTCTGGGTGGCAAGCACAAGGAAGGGTTCATCGAGCAGGAATGTTGATTCACCGATCGTAATCTGCCTTTCCTGCATGGCTTCAAGAAGAGCGCTTTGAACCTTTGCAGGAGACCGGTTGATCTCATCTGCAAGGATGAAATTTGCAAAGACCGGACCTTTCTTAACAATGAATTCCTCTTTCTTCTGACTGTAGATCATTGTACCTATTAGGTCGGCAGGAAGCAGGTCAGGTGTGAATTGTATCCTGCTGAATTTAGCTTCAATAATTGCAGCAAGTGATTTTATTGCAAGCGTTTTTGCGAGTCCGGGGACTCCTTCAAGAAGAATATGGCCGTTAGCTAAAAGACCTATCATCAGGCTGTCAGTAAGATGTTTCTGTCCGATTATGACCTTATTCATCTCCAACCTGATGATATCGACAAAAGCGCTTTCTTTTTCGATTTTTTCATTAAGGATCCTTATGTCAGTTGTCTGCTCCATGGTTTAAAATTTTAAACAGCAAAGATAATAAAACACATGTTATTTCAGTCTCAGAATATCTTCTGAAACATCTGACCGCAAAAGAATAAGGGTATTTAATAAAGAGGTGTTAATGAGTGTTAAACTTCTGTTAAATTTACCGAAAGAGGGTTCCAGCCGAAACCCGATCGCATTGACGACCTTACTACGATCATCAGTTCAAGCGGGATAAAAGCGCTATTGAACGCGTTGGGAAAGAATATCTGTATCAGAAACGCAATAATGGCAAGGGAAAAGACCAGTTTGAACCATCCATGCCATTCCTTGTTGAAAATCAGGCTTATAAGACACAATATTATAAAAGGACTCAGCCAGATCATATTCAGATTCCATTTTGTCTGCTGGTGATCGGTGAAAAAATTAAAGAAGAGAAGCAGTATGGCAAGCAATGTAAATACCGAGAAAACCAGAAGGTCAATCACCTTGTTTGCTGTTTTTGCCCTTATGGTTGCTGACAATAAAATCATGAGTATCAGGATCAGTGATAAAACAAACATAGGAGATGTGATAAAGCTCTTCTTCACAAAAGGAGGATCAAATTCGATTAGAAAATCAGGATTCTGAAGAAGGGGGATCATCTTCCCGTTCCTGTTAACGACTGCATCAGATAATCCTTCCTGCAGATCGATCGGGAGGAACATCCTGTCTCTCAGGTCGGCTTTTTTATCTGCCGGGGACCCCAGGAGAAGATCTACTCCAAACAGCAGCCATGGATATGGCTGCTGGTATTGATTCACCTTTTCCCTGAAAGTAGGAATATCCTTAACAATTTCAGGCGGGTAAATGAGCTTTTCGCCTAAGGATTTCTCGAGAAGGTCCCTGATACGGGTAGAACAATCATCATAGAAAAAGTCGTAGCGGTATTTGACATTTTCAGGTTTGAGGTTTTCGTTTATAAGAGCTATAAGTGTTTGAATCTCATCTGGCTCAAGGTTTATTTTCTGCTGATATACAGATCGTTGCTCAAAGAAATACTCCTGCAGGAACCTGTCAAATGAATAGACTCCCAGCATATATTCAAGCCGCCCTTTTACGAATTTCCACACGAAATTAGGCGTGGCAAAATCAAATACGCCCCAGTTATAGACCAGGTCGCTGTTCTTCTCCGGGATCACTATACGCAGCGCACTGTGTCCGTAAATAGAATACGTCGCAGTACCGGGTGCACATGTAAGCAGGTAAACTTCAGGTCCGGGAGATAGCTGTGATAAGAGATTAAGATTTCCTGATATCAGAAGTACTGAAAGAAAGAAGCTTGCTTTTTTCATAAAAGGAATCTTTTAGTGAATCACAGCATTTATATAGTACGAAAGTGCAAAAAATATGCAATTTGCAGTAAAAACGCACGATTTTTTTTCAAATTGCGGATAAGTTATACTTTTGAGAAGACTTTTCAGGAAGAAACATGAATCTGGAGAAACTGCTTGGGATAAATCCCGTCTTACTGGCACTGTTTGCAACATTGTTTACCTGGGGTGTCACCGCTCTTGGAGCCGCGATGGTTTTCTTCTTCAAAAGCATTAACAGGAAGATCCTTAATTCCATGTTAGGATTTGCCGCAGGTGTCATGATTGCAGCAAGTTTCTGGTCGCTTCTTAAACCTGCTATTGAAATGGCAGAGGCTGCGGGCTCAAGTCCGTGGATCCCGGCTGTTGTCGGTTTCCTTACAGGCGGTGCTTTCCTGTTCCTCACTGACAGACTTCTTCCGCATCTTCACCAGGGTTTGTCAACTGATAAAGCCGAAGGTATAAAAACCTCATGGCAGAGAAGTATCCTGCTTGTCATGGCAATTACACTGCACAATATTCCTGAAGGACTGGCGGTTGGAGTTGCTTTCGGTGCTCTGGCAAGCAGTACTGATACAGGTAATCTTGCAGGTGCAATTGTTCTCGCTGTCGGAATAGGGCTTCAGAATTTTCCGGAAGGGGCTGCAGTATCAATTCCGTTACGGCGGGAAGGATTCTCTCGACTTAAATCTTTTATGTACGGTCAGGCTTCAGGACTAGTAGAGCCGATAGCGGCTGTGATTGGAGCTTTTGCAGTTCTGATGATAAAACCTATGCTGCCTTATGCCCTCTCATTTGCTGCAGGGGCTATGATATTCGTGGTTGTTGAGGAGCTGATACCTGAATCACAGACAGGCAATGAGACTGATCTTTCAACAATAGGAGCTATGTTCGGATTCGCAACCATGATGCTTCTCGATGTCGCGCTTGGATAACATAAATACGAAAAAATATGAAAGTTAAAGTTGTCATCATTTTCTTATCATTCTCATTATTATTAATGAATTGCAAGGATAAAGAGGTTCAGATCACTGATCTTCATATCCATCTGAAAGGAAATTTTTATATTGATGATGCCGTCACAAAGTCCAGGGCAGAGGGTATCAATTACGGAATAGCATTTAACTGCGGGCATAAGTTTCCGATACACCAGGACAGACAGATTGACTCGGTTCTGGCGATCATGAAAGACTATCCTCAGTTTCTTACCGGTATGCAGGCTGAAGGAAGGGAATGGGTAAATATTTTCTCAAAGGAATCAATGGAAAAGTTTGATTATGTCTTTACAGACGCAATGACTTTTACCGATGAAAAAGGCAGGCGGAACAGGATATGGATAAAGGAAGAGACCTGGATTGATGATGAAGAGCAATTCATGGATTACCTGGTAAATACTATTGTAAAAATAATGAGTGAAGAGCCTATAGACATATATGTGAATCCTACTTTTCTGCCGGAGCAGATGTCCGGCAGGTACAACACTTTCTGGACAAATGAGCGAATGGATAAAGTGATCATGGCTGCAAAAGATAATAATATTGCTATTGAAATAAACAACAGGTATAGGATCCCTTCTCCGGAATTCATTAAAAAAGCTAAAGCAGCCGGTGTAAAGTTCACTGTCGGAACAAATAATACCGATGAGCATTTTTCAGGAGCAGAGTATGCCCGGGAAATGATAGTGGAATATGGTTTAACTCAAGAAGATTTCTTCCTTCCTGCAAATAAGAAACAGGATGGATAATCTTGATATCTTCAGAACTTTAAAGTTCCTGCCGGGAATTATTCTGGGACTCACCATCCATGAGTTCAGTCATGCTTATATAGCCAGCAAGTGTGGAGATTTAACATCAAGGGAACAGGGAAGGGTTTCCCTTAATCCTCTCAAACATATTGATCCTCTTGGTTTTATAATGCTTCTTGTGGCAGGATTCGGATGGGCAAAACCTGTCGAATTTGATGAAAAAAATCTCAGGAATCCTAAAACAGACGTGCTTAAAATAGCGGTTGCCGGACCTTTTTCAAATGCCATTCTGGCAATGATACTTTCAGCAGTCTTTGTAGTTTTCAAGGACCTTGAAACAGCAGATTTCTATAATGGTAAGTTTCTCATAACCGAATTATTCATTTATGCAATATATATTAACTGGGGGCTTTTCATTTTCAACCTGATACCCATTCCTCCTCTTGATGGTTCGCACCTTTTGCTGTCTTATTTCAGAAAATTCCCGGTTCTCTACAATGCTCTGTATAAATACGGCACATTCATTTTGTTCGGACTTCTGGTTGTTTCAGCAATATCCAAGTACAACCTTCTTCCTATCTGGCCGGCAATACAATTCCTGGGTGAAGGATTTCTTTCGCTTCTGGGATACAGCTATTAAGCGCAGTGAATCCTTATCACCGTATCAGCGAACTTTGAAATTTGCCGATTTTTATGTATATTGTGTAAAACAAGCTTGTTGTGAAAAACTTCATCCTTTTACAGGTTATAATTATGGCAGGCTGTATTGCTCCACAGGCAGATAAATTTGAATCGCAGCGTCAAAGAATGGTTGAAACCCAGATACGGAACAGGGGAGTAACAAATCCTGAGGTTTTAAATGCAATGAAGAAAGTTCCGAGGCACCTGTTCATTCCGAAAGAGTACCAGGATGAAGCCTACAATGATTATCCTCTTCCTATAGGTTACGGACAGACTATTTCGCAGCCTTTTATTGTGGCTTACATGTCAGAGGCTGTAAGGCCAAACAGCAAAAAGAAGGCTCTTGAAATTGGTACCGGATCAGGATACCAGGCTGCTGTTCTTGCGGAAATAGTCGATAAAGTTTATACAATTGAAATAGTGCCTGAGCTCGCCAGGGAATCTGCCGATCGGTTAAAGAATATGGGGTACGACAATGTTATATGCAAATATGGTGATGGTTACCAGGGCTGGCCTGACTACGCGCCTTTCGATATAATTGTTGTTACAGCAGCGCCTGAAAAGATTCCTCAGCCCCTGATAGATCAGCTTGCCGAAGGCGGGAGACTGATCATTCCTGTGGGACCAGCCAATGCTGTACAGGAGCTTGTGCTTGTAATAAAAAGAAACGGTAAAACCGAAACCCGACGGTTGTCGTTTGTAAGGTTTGTACCTTTTAAGAGATTATAAAGGATATTTTCAGAACAAAACTTTATTTCTTTGTCCTTGAGCTTACATTAAATCCAGCCGGTTCCTGTTACAACATTGCCTCTGCTATCCATCCGGTCAACTAAATCGCTCGCATACGGATTTTCAATACCGGGATTTACAGCACCCCATTCATAATCCAGGTACCATTCTCCCATAGCACCTCCCATCAGACCGTCAGTATCATAGAATCCTTCTGCCAATTACAGTATATTATAATGGATGATTGAACAGCATTTTGGGAAGGAAATACATAAGAACCTGTAAGACTCAATGATACTGTTTAAAAATCACCTTGATATTATTTTGCCTGAACACTAACATAATCAAGCAGATAACACAGATAAAAAAAAGCGAAATAATTTGCATATTATATAAAAATATATATATCTTTGTAATGTGGTTTGTATTACTAACTATATTACATTACTAATATTATGAAAAAATGGAACAAAAAATGAATCTAAAACAATTGGAGAAGAATACTGCAGCAGTAATATTTCAAACCGGTCTTGTAGAAATTGGAATAGGACTGATGTGGGTTGTTTCAACTTTGGCCATGATCTTCGATGATATAAGTTATTATATTGACATCCTTTTTGTTGTACCAGTAATATTCATCATTCTGGCCATAAGATATATTGTAACTCCGCGTATGGGAATGGTGAAACTTGCCAGGAAGCGTATAAGAAGAAACATTTGGTTCATAGTGACTGTTACCGTTTTTCTGGTAATAATGGTCATTCTCACAATTACAGGTAATGGCCATCCCAATGCTGTACATATCAACGGGAGATGGATCATCAGTGGAATCATTCTTTTCATATGTACAACGATTGCTTATTTTCTAAATTTCAAAAGAATGTATCTCTATGCTTTTCTGTTTGCAGGGGCATTTAATCTTTCTGAAGAAATCAGGAAAAATCCCGGAATTATTTCGGATGGAGCCTATGTTTATCTGATAGTGTCATTTTTGTTAATCGTTATTGGATGCATTTATCTGATCAGTTTTCTGAAAAAGTATCCACTGCCAGAAAAAATTACTTATGACAAAGAAAGCTAACAATGAAAACCAGCAGGTTGAAATTGATAAATTAATCCATGAACCTGCACGCCTGAAAATCATTGCCCAGTTATATGTGGTTGAAAGCGCCGATTTTCTTTTTTTAATGAGACAAACAGGACTTTCCCAGGGAAACGTATCAGGTCACCTCAGCAAATTGGAGGATGCTGCTTACGTGGAAATTGAAAAAGGGTATATTGGCAAACGGCCGCAAACAATTATTTCACTTACAAAGAAAGGACGGGAGTCGTTTAAAAGATATATTAAAAATATGCGGGAATTATTTGATGATCTGGATGAATAATAATGATTATTCTGCCAGTTATAATAATCTGTTATTAATAAAAGAATTATAAAATTAAGATAATTATGAAAACTAATATCTCATTCATGTTTATTATTTTGCTTTTTAGCGAAGTGTCAATATGTCAGCATAATGAGACAGGATTTAATACTGAAGAACTGCAATTTATCATCGGAAATTGGACGGGAACAATAAATACAGGAGTCTCAAAATTTACATTTGTCTTTAAGTTTTGGGTTGACGATGATAAAATATTAAAAGGAACTCTGGATTCGCCTGAGCAGGATTTAAAAGATTTACCCGTCAATGAAATAATAATTAAAGATGACAGCCTCAAATTGGATATAAGATCCATACAGCGTAAGTACTATGCTGGAATGAATAAAAATGATAATGTTATAAATGGTTTGTATATACGAAACGGGCAAATAAATCTTCCTTTACTTCTGAAAAAGACAGAATCCGCGGTAATTTTAAACAGACCGCAAATGCCAAAAAAACCTTATCCGTACAAAGAGGAAGAAATTTCTTTCATTAATGAAAATGATGGCACCAGACTGGCAGGGACGCTAACCATTCCAGATGGAAAAGCACCCTTCCCAGTTGTTATTTTAATATCTGGTTCAGGAGCACAGGACAGGGATGAATCTGCATTTGGGCATAAGGTTTTTCTGGTAATCGCGGATTATCTCACTCGCATTGGAGTTGCAGTACTGCGGTTTGATGATAGAGGTGTCGGAGGTAGTTCAGGAGATCATCTTCAGGCAACATCAAAGACAAATAGCGAAGATATAATTTACGCTACCGGATTTCTTAGATCCAGGAAAGATATAAACAAAAGGAAAGTAGGTTTAATTGGGCATAGTGAAGGAGGCTTGATTGCATCAATTGTGGCAGGTAAGTGTCCACAAATAGCATATGTTATTTTAATGGGAGCACCTGGACAAAGTATTGAAGAAAACCTATATCAACAGAACGAAATGATAAGAATGGCAGAAGGAGAAAGTGCAAATATGATCAAACAATATAATTCACTTCAGAAACAGATCTTCTCAATAATTAAAGAAGAAGCAAATGATTCAGTGGCTGCTGAAAAACTCAGATCGGCTTATACTATGAACAGATACCAGCTTTTATCTCCGGAACAAAAGAAGATTATTGATGCGAGAATAAATGACCTCCTATTAACCCCTTATTTTAGAGATATTATAAAGTGTGATCCTTCCCCATTTCTTCAAAAAGTAAAATGTCCGGTACTTGCAATAACAGGAGAAAAAGACCTTCAGGCATCTCCAACGAAAAATCTTGCAGCAATGGATGAAGCATTTAAATCAGGGGAAAATAAAAATTACAAACTCATTGAATTACCCGGAATAAACCACATGATGCAGACCTGTAAAAAAGGAACTATATCGGAATATTCCGACATAGAGGAGACTATTTCTCCGTTGGTTCTGGATACTATTTCTGAATGGATACTCACAAATACAAAATAATTGATAGTCGATCGTATCTCTTAAGGGCAGCATACAACGTCAATCATTAATGCAGTCATCACCAACATTAGAATGATAGAAGAATGAAAAAGATGCTTCTTTTAACGTCAGCAATTCTAATTACTGGATGTGGGACACATCTCCAGAATGAATCGCAAACAGAACCAAATGCCAGAATGAATGGTAAGTATATTGCATGCTTTGATACAGCATGGAAAAGAGTGAAAGATGTTTACCCGTTTTTTGAGTTTAAGAAGATAAACTGGGACTCCATTTACACTGTTTATCGTCCTAAAGTTGAAAATGCCAATAGAAAACAGTTCACTCAAGTATTAAATGATATGCTGGCTGAACTTAAAGATGTGCATGTATATCACCAAAATGTAAAAGGGAATCAGAAATATGTATATGAATCGCCAAGACAAACTAAGGACAAAAATGTGTATAGCCTTAAGGTTATCAGAAAGTACTTTAGCAAGAAATTGGCAAGAGCAGAATGTAAAAGTGTTATGTATGGGATAACGCCGGAAAATATTGGGTACATTTATTTTTATGATCTTCTAAAGAGTGACCTGCGAACCGAATTTCCTGAAATATTAAAGCATTTAAGCAATACAAAGGGGTTGATACTTGATTTTAGGACAAGACAAGGAGGAGATTATCAGGTAATTCAGTCTGTAGTATTAAACTTCATGACTACCCCGCTTGAAAAACCAAAAATTTACATATTGGAAGATATTGAACAGCCTCCTTTTCAACCGTTAACAGACACATTTATCTATACTAAACCGATTGTCGTTCTCATAAACGGAGTAACAATTAGTGGCGGCGAATCAATAACAGAGATTCTCAAGCAACTTCCGAATGTCACTGCAGTCGGAGATACAACAAGTGGTGGCGGCGGATGTGCCTCAGGACACACTCCTCGCGCTATAGGCACTTACCAGTTACCGTGTGGAAAAATAATATTTATCCCTACAGGCTATTTATTACGCTATGATGGCTCCCATTTTGAGTGGAACGGAGTTTCACCTGATATCAGAGTCGAACAAACTGTGACTGATATTAAAAATGGAAAGGACAAACAACTGGAGTATGCAATTAATCTATTGAAGTAATTTACAAATTAATTGATACTAAAGCCATTAGAAATTTATACAAACAAACACTTTGTATAGAAAACCTAATTATAAATAATTTGACCAACCTGACTAAATTAGAAACCAATTTAGGCGCGAGTCGAACGCGCGATCCATCCCGCTGAGGTGGGATTGCTCTATCCAACTTTTAAAAAAGACACCCCTTTAGTTAGAGTGTCCTTTGTGATTCCGGGGCGACTCGAACGCCCGACCCGCAGCTTAGAAGGCTGCTGCTCTATCCAGCTGAGCTACGGAACCAAAATTCGGGGGCAAATTTATAAGGATTTCATGTAATTAACAAGTCCCTTGTGATCTATGATCTGCTTCAGCTTTTCAGGCAATGGCTCGAAACTGAATTCATGTGAACCGATTTTAACCTTCCCGGAGTCAAAGTCCGGGTTTACATTGTCACCGGATTTATATGATTCCACAGCCTCCTTATGAACAATAAGCAAAAGCCCCTGATTTATTGAAGACCGGTAAAATATCCTGTTCACCGATTTCACTATGACAGCCTCTATTCCTGCATGAACAAGCCCGACGGAAGGATGCTCCCTTGAGCTTCCGCAGCCGAAGTTCTCCCCTGCAATGATTATATCGCCTTTGCTTACACTCCTGCTGAATGCCGGATCAAAATCCTTAAAAAGAAGAGGCAGGATCGCAGGAGCATCTGTGCTGAGTATATTATAGGTATGCTTGCCTGCAAACATCTGATCGGTGTTCAGGTTATCAACATCAGCATAATTCCATACATTTCCGCACTTCCTCATCTCCCCTGCCTTAATCTCAGATGTTCTGCTCTGTTCGGGAGAAAAGGGATATCTCTCGTTACCCGGTTTCTTCCGAGGATCAGTTATAACTCCTTTTATTGCCGATGCAGCAACAGTTTCAGGCGATGCCAGGTAAATTGATGCTTCCTTGTTGCCCATCCTCCCCAGAAAGTTCCGGTTGGCAGTTGAAATTACAGTATGTCCGCTTGCCGGAATACCCTGTCCTGTTCCAAGGCAGGGACCGCACGAAGGAGTAAGGACATTTGCTCCGGATTTAATAAGTATGCTTATAATGCCTTCATCAATTGCCCGGAGGAATATTTCCCGTGAAGCCGGGATTACGTTTAGCTGAAATCCTTCTGCAATCTTCTTTCCTTTCAAGATACCTGCAGCGATGCGCAGATCTTCAATTCTGCCGTTTGTGCAGGTGCCGATCAGTCCTTCATGCACTATTGTTCCTGCAGCTTCAGAAACTGACTTTATATTATCCACGTTATGAGGAGCGGCGACAACGGGGAATATTTCATTTAAATTGATGTGGATCTCCCTGATGTAATCTGCATCCGGATCTGCCCAGACTCCTTTGTATTTCTTCCTGAAGAAACCTGCAAGTATCTCATCAGCCGGAAAAACAGCATTTTTTGCTCCCATTTCCGAAGCGAGGTTCGCAATTGTCATCCTGCCGGAGATATCAAGGCTTTTGACACCATTACCATGGTATTCAATTGACATATAGTTTGCTCCATCTGATCCTATCATACCAATAATCCAGAGCGCAAGATCTTTTGCAGATACTCCGGCTTTAAGCTTGCCTGTCAGAGTTATTTTAACAGAATCAGGCACCCTGAACCAGGTCTCCCCTCTTTTCCAGATTCCGGCTGACTCTGTCCTGTCGATTCCTGCAGCGAAAGCATTAAAAGCCCCGGCTGTGGATGTATGGCTGTCGCTGCCGACTATCAGCATACCAGGTCTGGCATGGTATGACATTATCTGGTGGCATATTCCCTTTCCGGAATCATAGAATTTGCGGATTCCCTGCTGCTTCACAATATCCCTGATATCCTGGTACCGGGTAGCAAGCTTTGAATCTGCAGGTGGTGCATTATGGTCCAGAACAACCAGCATCTGGTCAGGATCAGCAACTTTCTGTCCACCCATATTACAGAATGTCTTGTAAATGCTTGATGTGTTATCGTGAGTCAGTACAATATCAGGACGGGCAAATATTATTGTGCCTGCCTGAGCCCCTAATATTTTTTCGGCGAAAGTAAAATGTTTCATAAAAATTATATTAAGCCGCCTTTCTTATATATTTCAAACTGCACATCCGAAAAAGGTTCGGCTGATGTCGTTTTATTATTCGTTGAGTTTATAACAGTTCCTGTCCGGAGATTGATTTTGACTTTGTCCCCATCCTTCAGTGCCAGCTCACTTAATGATTTGCATGTGATGATTGGAAGGGCGGCATTTATGGCATTTCTCTCATAAATTGCCCCGAAAGATTCGGCTACAATACCCTGAATGCCAAGGGAGATCAGGCAATCCACCGCCTGTTGCCGTGAGCTTCCGCTGCCAAAGTTCTTACCGGTTACAACGATATCTCCCGGACTGGCTTTCTTAGCAAAATCTTCATGCCCCTTCAGGTTATCAAAAGCATATTGCCCCATTTGACTGATGTTCGTTACAGCCAGGTACCTGTTATGGTAGATCATATCGGTATCGATGTTATCCATTTGTATCAGCCAAATCTTTCCTTCAATGAAGTCAGGTCTTGCTATCCTGTCATTTTCCTTCTTCCCCTGCGCAGCTGCTTTCTCAGTCGGCACAGGTCTTATGAAAACAGATGGTTCAGCAGGAATTTTACCGGGCGTGGTAATATATCCTGCCACTGATGATGCTGCAACAACTTCAGGAGAAGCAAGGTATACGCTCCCTTTTCCCTGTTTTCCCGGGAAATTCCTGTTTCCGGTGCTTATTGTCACTTCACCCGGACCATTCTGACCAACCTGTCCTGCTGCGCATCCGGCACATCCTGCATTCGAGACCAGAGCCCCGGCTTTCTTGAAAATTCCGATAAGTCCGTTTTCAAGGCATTTTTTCCAGATATCATCGGTTGCAGGCACGATTTTCAGTATAACCCCCGGTGCTACTTTCCTGTTATTAAGTATCTCAGCAGCCTTTTGCATATCTTCCATCCTTCCGTTTGTGCAGCTTCCTATAAAGGCTGAATCTATTTTCTGTCGTTCTAATGATGATACGTCAACAGTATCGTGGGGTTCTCCCGGACGAGACACCAATTGGGAAAAGCCTGCTACATCTATTTCGATCGTTTTATCATAGGAAGCATCAGGGTCGGCATATAGAGGAACAAATTTGTTTCGTGAATATTGGCGGCAATATTCAATGATATATTCAGATGGCGGGAATAAGATGATTATAGCACCCATTTCAGTAGCCATGGAGGAAATGGTTATCCTGGCATCAAGGCTCATTTTGTCAACTGAATTGCCATACAGTTCAAGTGAATACCCGAGAAGCGTGTTTGCCCCGAAGATCCTGAGAAGGTTCAGAATGACATCCTTTGGTGAAATGTTTCCGGGAATTTCTCCGTTCAACTGAATTCTGACAGATGGAGGTACCTTAAACCATATCCTTCCTTTATTCCATGCGGCAGCGATATCCATATCACCCATCCCCTGTCCAAAGGCTCCTACTGCACCAAGGATATTTGCATGTGAGTCAGTTGAAACGGCAGTAGTTCCCGGGTATACATACCCTTTATCAATAAGCAGATGTGTTCCAATGCCGGAATCAATATCATAAATCCTTATCCCGGTTTCACGGGCAAAAAGCCGGCAGATATGCTGGTTTGTTGCATATTTCTGATCCGAGCCGGTTGGATTGCAATCGAATGTAAACAGCGTTTTGCCCGGATCGTCAATGCTTAATCCATTATCCCTTAAATGTTTGACGACATTTGCACCTCCGAAATCACGTGCCACCCTGACATCAATATCAATATCAACTATTTCGCCCGGATGGACAATATCTTTATGTGAATGTGTTGCAAGTATTTTTTCAACCAATGTCATTGCCATAGTCTGGTTATTAGAAGTTCAAATATAGTGAGAATTATACCGGGGTAAGCTTATCTGTACTGTGCTCTGTAATCTCTGGGTGAGATGCCTTCTGTTCGTCTGAAAACCTTATTGAAATTGGAAATACTCTCAAAACCGCATTCAAGAGCGATATCGCGGATCTGGTACTCCGTTTCGCGAAGCAGGTAGCAAGCCTTATTGGTTCTTACGCGGTTTACGTATTCAACAAATCCTGCTCCGCAGTTTTGTTTAAAGTAACGGCTGAAGCCGATAGGACTCATATGAGCGATTTTAGATATTTTTGCGAGTGATATAGGTCTGAAATAGTTTTCCCTGATATAAGAATACACATCAGCCATTTTCTTGTTACCCCTCTCATCATAAACCTGCTTGTAGTTTTCGGAGCATAACAGTACTTTTTTGTCAGACTGGCACAATATCCTGAGTACATTGAAGAAATCAATCATTTTTTCAATACCCTTGTTGCCTGTCATCTGTACAAGGTGTTTTTCGGCTTTCCTGGCATCTTCAGTTGAAAAGCCTATTCCCCTTTCAGCCTGGGCCAGGAGATCCCTTACACAGGTCATTTCATACTGTCCCAGGAAGCCATCTCCAAGTGATGATTGTCTGAAATGTACCATGATCCCGTGTTTTTCAGGAAGAGTTCTATCATGCTTGTAATAATTCCAGGAGTGAGGTATGTTTCCTGCTACAAGAACCATGTCGAACTGGTCAAACAATTCAACGCTGTCACCTACGATTCGTGTTCCGTTGCTTTTTATGTTCAGAACCAGCTCATATTCCGGATGAAAGTGCCACATACCTCCTGTATCGCTGATGTATTCGGCGACAAATCCGCCTCCGTCATCATAACTTATTTTTTCAAGTTCCGCTATCATCAGGAAATAGTATTGGCCGGGTACTCTATCAAATTTAAGCAATATTCCTTCAATTCAGATTAAGATTCCTGCTAAAAATATTTTTTACATAATAATTTGAAAATTTCATTATTATATGTAAATTTGTTACCAAGCTCATGCTATTATTATAAGAGGAGTTGAGCAAGGGTTGGGAGTGAAAATCAACAGGATTGTATTGCAGACATTGACTTTCACATCTGGAACCTGAGGAAAAGCGCCAGCTTTCTGTGGTTCCATCCTTTTATCAGACAGTAGACACGGGAATTATATTATTAAAGCCCGCTCCCTGATTCTCACTACCACCCTTCCTCCTCTTATTTTTATGTATAGCAGCGATCCTTAATATCTTCATTTTCAATGACAATCCCCATAATGGAATTAAGAAAGGGAATTTCAGGTAACGGAATTAGTGAATTATTTCCATTATCTTTGTTTTCCGGTAAATTGGGTAATCGGTTTTAATATAGTTGAAAAGGTCATGAAGACTTATATCAGGAGGATGGAAAAGAATGACCATCTCGTTGTCTTATACGGTGGCTGGGGTACTGATGAAAATGTTTTTACTCCGTTATGCAATGATAATTTCGATTTTATCCTCTTTTATAACTACTCCGCTGATGAAGCACTGGTCCTTCCAGAGATGAAGGTATATAAGAAAATAATCCTCATTGGATGGTCTCTCGGTGTCTGGGCGGCCGGGTATCTGTCAGCAAAAACCGGAATAAAGCCTGATGTAACCATTGCCGTCAACGGTACACCTGTACCTGCTGATGACCAGTACGGGATCCCCCTGAAGGTTTTTGAGGGAACGCTCAATAATATTACTGAAGCCAACATGGAAAAATTCTACCTGAGGATGTTCGGCGACAAGAGGACATACAGGATGAATGCGGACAGGATTCCTCACCGGACGGTCAAATCGCTTCATGATGAGCTCAGATGGCTCTACAACAGAATTATGGAACAGCCGGAACCTGGATTCAGGTGGGATTACGCAGTCTCGAGCGAGAATGACCGTGTTTTTCCCTCAGGAAATGTAAACAGCTACTGGAAAAAGGAAAAACTTACACGACATATTATTCTTCCACTTCCTCATTATTTATTCAACAGATGGGATTCATTTACAGATTTTACAGGTTTTGTAGAACAGTTCAGAAAGAAAAGAGCTGTAAAAGCCAGAAAGCAGGAAGCTGTTCTTAAAGATCTTTAATCAGAATATTGGAATCGGATTTTGCTGCCAGCTTGTCGAATTTTTCGAGCATTGAGACTATCTTCTCATAGTCTTTGTTGCGAATCGCAGTATCGTGTTCAATACCTTTCTTATCAAGTTTTGACAATACATAACTTACAGTCAGCTTATTTATGTCGAGTGCAGGCTGGTATAGCCTTTCGATCTGATCCTTTTCATAGATCACAGAAACAAGACCGGCATTTGTCAGGTCCAGAAGAATATCACGTGCAAGCCTGACTGGTATTTTCAGTGATTTTCCTATTATCTCTGCACCTGCAGGTTTTTCACCTGTGGCAAAATTTCTGACAATCATATTCATCATCAATATTATCAGGGCGCGTTTGTGAAAATGGCTTACATTAAGCGCTTCTGATTCAAATTCATAACGTGATATATTCTGGTTTGCAAACGAAAGTTCAGCTCCGATAAGGATAATTATCCAGGTTGTCTGGAGGAAAATGATGAACAAGGGTATTGCCGCCAGACCGCCATATATTGCGCTCAGCTTGGTTATTCCAAATTGAAGATCAAGATAAAGCCATTGCAGCGCTTTCAGTAATGTGCCTGCAATGATACCAGAAATCATGGCAGGCATGAATTTGACCTTGGTATTTGGCATTATTATGAACAACAGTGTCAGGATGGTCCATGTAAGTAAGAAGGGTGCGAACTTGATGAGAAAACTGATCACCGGCTTAAAAAATGCCAGAATAGGCGCTTTTGACATGAACTCGGTAAGTTCAGTACTGATAAAAACCGTTATGCTGCTTGAAAGGATCAGAAGCACCGGTGCAAAAATCATTATTGTAAGGTAATCAGTGAACTTCCTGTACCATGGCCTCGAAGATGATATCTGCCAGATATGGTTAAATGAATTTTCTATCTGACCTAACAGGGAAATTACTGACCAGAAAAGGATTATTACACCAACCCCGGCAATATAACCGCCCCTGGTCTCCTGGATTGTAAGTCTGGCTCTCTCAAGCAGAGGTGTCAGTATCTGGCTGTACGACTGGAAATCCTTTGAATTAGTTATCATGGAATCCAGGTTCTGGTCAAGACCGAATCCTTTGGCTATCGCGAATGCGATTGCAATGACAGGAATTATTGACAGTAGCGTGTAGAAGGTGAGCGCTGATGCCCGTAATTCCACATTATCCTTCAATGAACTACGGCCGGCAATAAAAAGGATCCTCAGCTGCCTGATAAGGAATGTCTTTCTTCTTGATAATTCTGAAAGCGGAGTGTGCCAGACAGCGTCATTCAGCCTTTTAGCCTGCTTAAGTGACCACGATACAGGGTTTCCCATTCCCGGTGTTTTTTCAAATATACAAAATAGACGAAGGTGTATAAAGAAAATTATTATTATTTTTCACACAGGAGAAAGAGTTTATGAAGATCGAAATCCTCGAATTTGTCGAAGGTGCAAAGAAAGCATCTGGCATTGCAGTTATTATTGATGTCTTCAGGGCATTCTCAGTATCCTGCTATGCCTTTGATTCCGGGGCTGTCAGACTAATAGCAACATCGGAAGTTCAAAAGGCATTTGACCTTAAAAAGAAGTACAGGAATGTAATACTTACCGGTGAAAGAGGTGAGAGAAAAATTGAAGGCTTTGACTTCGGAAATAGTCCTACAGAAATAATTAAGGCTGACCTGCAGGGGAAAACGGTAATACAGACAACTACCGCAGGTACAAATGGACTTATTAACGCAGTAAATGCCAATGTGTTGTTGACCGGGAGCATAGTAAATGCAGGTGCGATTGTCAGATACATAAAGCTCCTGAATCCTGACTATGTGTCACTTGTAGCAATGGGTTACAGGGCAGCTTCTTCTGCCGAAGAAGATATGATTTGTGCTGAAATGATAAAGGCAGGGATCACCGGTAAAGAAATTAATTTTGAAAAGAAAATTACAGAACTGCGTTATGGATCTGGAAGCAGGTTCTTTGATCCTGCAAATCTGAGTTACTCCCCTCCCACTGATTTCTTCCTCTGCACCATGATCAATAAATTCAGTTTCGTCCTTAAAGGAGAAAGACGACCCGACGGCAACATTGACCTGATCAAAATTAATATCTGACAAAAGAGAATTATTCGCAGGATACTATAGATCGATGGAATCGGGAAGGAATACAGGTAACAGCTTTCTCCTGCTATGAATTTCACGGTAAGTGCAGAACATGCTGATTTTATAGAAACTGAACAGCCAGAGAGGCGGATTTGAAGAATCTATCCTCAGTTCCATTCTTTCCCTGAAACGGATAAAGAGAGCCACAAGAATCAGTCGAATCCTGAAGAACCGGATCCTGTTATAAACACGAAGCATTCTTGCAGTAGATGAAAAGGCTTTTTTGTCAGTGACACGGTCATAAAGTCTGCTCAGGTTTTCAAGGCTCAGCTTGGTCTTTTCAAGGAATTCATGGTTCGTTTCAAGTCCTTCATGAATAAGTCCATTGTCCATATGAAGAACGTCAATGCCTGCTTTTTTCAGCTGGTAACTAAACAGCGTATCCTCATGACCATATTGCCTGATCTCTTCATTAAACCGCAGCTTTGAAAATATTTTCCTGTCAATGAGCACATTGAATGTTGAAAAGGATGCATGTGAATGTTTGTTCCTTTCTGAAGCTTTCCTCTGTTCCCTCCTTATGCCATATTTCCATCTGAGCATCTTTTCCGGATCTCCAGGAGGGCTTTCATGATATAAAATGCCACCGGAAACAACCCTGGCATAATCCATTTCAGACAGCCATTTGTTCAGATATGCCTCTGCAGTAGCCGGGATCATCGCATCAGAATCAATAAAAAGCAGAAAATCACCCTTTGCTTCCAGTGCCAGTTTGTTCCTTATAGCCGCCCTGCCGATATTCTTTTCAGAAACTATTATCTTAACGCCATCGCCCTCCAGCAACATATACTTAGCACGGTTCTCTGCCGAAGAGCCATCATCACCAATTATTATTTCAAGCAATTCCGGGACCTTACCAATACAACCCTTCATACTGTGGACCAATGCCACAATATCATAATCACATACAGGTATGAGCAAAGAGATTGTCATTAGCTACCCAAAGAATTAACAGACCAAAAATACAACATTTCTTTATAATGGGTTGTTATCAATTTGGCAAAGAAATTGTAATGACTAATTTTGTCACAATCTTTTACAATAAGACAACTCAATGAAAAAGATTATTCCTTTTATTCTTTTCCTTCTCCTGTCAGCTTCAGCATTCGGTCAGCTTAAGTATAACCATGAGATCTCTATGACTATATCAGGACTCACGGATTCCTCAGTATACCTGGCGTATCATTTTGGCGACAAGCAGTATATAACGGACACAGTCAAGCTTGACAGCAAAGGTCACGGGGTGTTTTCAGGACCGGAAATCCTTCCAAAGGGTATCTATATGATCGTTCTCCCGGGAAAACAGTATTTTGAGTTCCTTGCTTCTGACGACCAGGTTTTTTCAGTTTCATGTAATTATATTGATTACTATAACACCCTTAAATTCAGCGGATCGGAAGAAAACAACGCATTCATTGAATATCAGAAGAAATGGACATCAATGCAGAAGCAGGCTCAGGCTGTTTACAAGCGGATGCAGGCCGGCAAGCAGAATACTGATTCAGTCAAAGTCCTTGGTGAGATGCAGAAGAAACAGGAAGAGTCAATGAAGACATACCTGAAAAGTGTAGTTAATGAAAACGGGAATAATCTGCTTGCTGTTCTTGTGAAATCGATGATTCCGGTGGAGGTTCCCGAATTCAAAATTCCGAACGGAACACATAATCCTGACTCCGTAATCTGGGTAAGGAAATACAATTATAACAAGGATCACTTCTTTGATAATATTGATCTTACTGATGAAAGAATCCTGCGTACGCCAATTCTTTATGCACGCCTGGAAGCGTATTTTACTAATGTGGTAATACAATACCCCGATTCCATAAACAGGGCTATTGACAGAATAGTAGGCAAATGCATTACAAATTATAAAGTATTCCAGTTCGTTTCAGTATTTCTTTTCAATCATTTCAGGGAAAGCGAGATAATGGGGCATGACGCCGTGATGGTTAAGCTGGCTGATGATATTTACCTGTCAGGCAAAGCAGACTGGACAACCAAAGAGTTCAGGGATGATCTGGTGAAGCAGGTTGAGCTTCTCAGAAACAACCTGATTGGAATGAAAGCGAAGGATCTTGTAATGAATTCATACAAAGGAACATATGTTTCGCTATACGATATTGAAAAAGATTTTACAATTCTGTATTTCTGGGAACCGAATTGCGGTCACTGCAAGGAAGCAACTCCAAAACTGAGGGATTATTATGAAAAGGAGCGAAACCAGGGTATTGAAATATTTGCTGTCTGTACGATTAATGATAAGGAGGCATGGAGTAAATATATTGAAGAGAACGGTCTGATATGGATCAATGGATGGGATCCTGACCGTAAAACACATTTTGACTTCTACTATAATGTCCAGTCCACACCTATGATCTATATTCTCGACAGGAACAAGAAAATAATTGCCAAGAAACTCGCTGTTGATGATATACCCTCATTCATTGATAATTACAGGAAATACGGAATGTAATTTATTTCCGGAGATTCCTTATCAGATCATAAATTGAACTGAAAGAAAACTCTTTTCTGTCTGCAATAAGCTTCCACGGCTGATCTGCAAGTACGGGAACAACTATGTACGGATTGGTGATGGAATCAGAAACAACGTAACCAGCTCTTGACAAAGCTCTCTCCGTCCATTTCCTTCTATTGCCTTCACCTTCAATGAAGAGTTTGCCGCGGGATTCATTCCGGAATATAAAGCTGCCATCTGATGAGTTGAACTTTATCACCGATGAATCAAATAGATGCTCGAAGTAACCGCTGAGCATAAGGTCCTCAGGAGATCCTTCAGCGAGCCTGTCATCCAGGATGAGCCATATTTTATCAGCCTGACTTACAGCAATATTGAAATCGTGTGTGGAAAAGATAATTGTCTTGCCATCCCTTGTTAGTTCCAGCATAAGGCTGATGATCTCAAATTTGCTGGCTATATCAAGAAAGGCTGTCGGTTCATCCATTATTAAAATGTCAGTATTCTGAGCAAGCACTCTTGCAATCATAGCCTTTTGCCGTTCACCGTCTGATAGTTCCGTGATGTTCCTGTTCCGCAGAGCAGTCATTCTTGTCCTCTCTATTGCGCTCTCAACTGCAATCAGGTCAGACTGATCGGTACTGCCGAGCCAGTTTGTATGAGGGAAACGGCCAAGGGCGACCAGGTCGCAGACTCTCATATTACTCACCCTGACGACTTCGGTGGAGATGTACCCGATTCTTCTTGCCATTTCCAGTCGTGAATATCCGGATGTGCTTTTACCATTAATATATATCTCCCCTCCAAGAGATTGCTGCAGTCCTGTTATTGTCCGCAGCAATGTGCTCTTTCCAATTCCGTTCCTTCCGATGACAGCAATGAGCTCACCACCTTTTGAAGAAGCTGAAAGAGGCGGTAAAATGCAATTTACATGCCTTCCGGAAGAGAATCCGATGCATAATGAGTCGAGTCGTATTATTTCAGCCTGCTTTTCCTTCATCAGAATGAACCTGTTTCCCTTTTGTTTCTTAGAATAATCCAGATTACAACCGGTATTCCGATCAGCGATGTTACCGAATTGACAGGAAGGACATTTGCAGAACCCGGCAGCTGTGATATAATATCGCTTACAAGCATTATTATACCTCCTGTAATGATAGTTCCCGGAACAAGTATCCCGTGATCCGAAGTTCTGAACAGGTTTCTGGCAATATGCGGAACAGCAATTCCTATGAATCCGATAGGACCGCAGAAAGCTGTAACGCTTCCTGCCAGTATGCTTGTACAGGCGAAAATAACAGTTCGAGAGAGCTTCAGATTCAGACCGACACTGGCTGCGTAGTTCTCCCCAAGCAAAAGGGCATTCAGCATCTTTACAGACGCCAGGCTTAAGATCATCCCTGCGGTAACGGTTGCCAGAAGGACTTTCAGCTGTTCTGCTGAAAGATTCCCGAGGCTGCCCATTGTCCATATTACATAGGCTTTCAGCATTGTTTCATTGCTGAAATACTGCATGATACTTACTATTGCAGATATCCCGCTTGCAAGCATAATCCCAAGAATTAGTATAGTCATTATGTCTCTAATCCTTGAGGAAATGAACATTATCAAAACCATAACCGCACCTGCTCCTATCCAGGCTGAGACTACCAGGGCCCAGTTGCCCAGACTCTGAATGTTTTCCGGGGAAAACCGCGATGAAAAACCAAGTATTACAACAGCAACTCCAAGGCTGGCACCTGAACTCACTCCAAGAACATACGGACCGGCCATCGGATTCCTGAATAGAGTCTGCATCTGAAGTCCGCTCAGAGATAAGGCAACTCCTGCTGCCAGTGCAGTAAATGCTTTCGGGAGCCTGAACCTGAGGATTATTGTTTCGATACCGGGATCAGGACTTTTGAACAGCGCACCGACAATTTCTGAAGGCTTAATTGATACCGAGCCAAGGAGAATATCAAGAATAAAGCTTAAGAACAGGAGGATGACCAGAATTGAAAAGATCAGGATCTTTCGTCTTCTCATTTCAATTTCCGATAGTACAGCCTCAGGCATTTCAGATCTTAATAATCCTTCGTTTATTCAATTCTGCGGTAATAGAAGAGTTCTGCATCCGGAAATAGTGAAGGATGCAGGATTGCGCCAATATCCTTGAGTATCAGGTGAGGATTGAGGATACCGCTTTCCCAGTAATCATTGCCTCCAGACGGTGATATCCTGTTATCATTATTGAACAAGTTCCCGTTCCTGAAACAGGGTATGGTTTCCAGCCTTGGATCAAGCGAAAATATTTCTCTTTTAGATCCGGCGTTGCCTGTGTTAAGCCAGTATTCAGCCTCCAGAGATCTTAAATAAACATCTTCAATGCCATAGGGCATCGATACGGATGATTTTGTGTCACGCCAGAGGTAATTGCCGCCTGCATCTTCAATGAACCGGCTTATGTATGAATTGCCCGGTGAAATAAACCAGGTATCCCTGAAAGGAAGTCCCATGAGAACATCCGGTCTTTCCCTGCAGTTTTTGCTGATATAGGATTTTATCCGGTTGTATGATTCTGAAACTGAAATGAATATTGAATCTGCAATTTTCTCCCTGCAGAAAAGCGCACCGAAGAGTTTTATCCATTCAGCCTTTCCCAAAGGATCAGTTTCAAGATAATCGGCGTTGAACATGACTTTTATGCCAAGTTCCTTTACCTTGCCAAGGTAACCGGTTGATTCACTTCCTATTCCGTACATCATTATCAGATCAGGAGAGAGACTGATGATCAATTCATTATTTAACCCTGACTCATATCCGACATCATATATCAGATCCTGGCTTATTCTTTCATTTATTTTCTCATTGTATATGAAATCTTTCCCTGAGACACCTGTTATAGCATCTTCCGCACCTAGAGCCTCAATCATTGCGACATGCGTGGTGGACATGCAGATGATTTTCTTCAGTGGCACCTCGATTATTGATAACTTATCTGAACTGAGTGATTCCCCGTTAATTCTGTTTACAAGGTAATAAACCTGCTTAATCCCACTGGCGCCCTGCCATGGATCCGTTATGGTGAGGATTGTACAGGAATCGGTCTTTTCAAGAGAAAATCTCCGGGCACTGGTGACTATCGCATCAGACGCTTTAATACCTGAACCCGGTCGGATGTCGTTTCTGACAGTGCAGGATACAAAAACCAATGCAATGATGACCAATGCGAAGCTGAGATATGGTATTTTACTTTCGATCCTCATTCAATCACCGGACTTGGCCGGACCTTAAAACACAATGATCCGGGGATGATACCTGCATTATATGAATTGAGCGAATCTCCCTTGCTGTTATAAATCAGGACCATACCATTATGCTGATAATCAACAGCATCTGTTACGAAAATATCTCCGTTCACGGGATTTATACCAAGCTTGTAGAAAATACGCTCTCGTTCTTCAATAAAAGGTTCTGCCGGCACTCCTGATGCTCCAATATCCATTCTCTTTATCCCCTTCTGCAGGTAGAACAAAGTATTTCCATCCCCGTTGATACTGAGGCTGGTTGGTGAATCAAGGATTGATGGGAAAACATGCCTTTTCATAATTTCATACGACTGTGTATTAATTCCTGTCAGTTCAGCATAGTACTTTCTTGCCCATCCGCCGTTACACAGCACCCAGAGAACATATTTATTATCGATCACCATGCTCTCAGGTTCCCTTCCAACTTTTATGGAATCAGTCATTTTATCAATGGCAGTATTAATCACAACAACTTCATCACCACCATACCAGCTTGAAACAAAAGCCTTCATGCCAGTAGTTACAATGGATTCAGAAGTCCTCCTGATATTAATGTAACCTGATATCTTATTATTTTCAAGATCCAGTATTGTGATGGAGTCTGAATAAAGGCTGCTCACATAAGCCTTGCTATGGTCAATGATTGCTATGTTTCTTGGTGAAATGAGTCCTGTTATAGTAGCTACCGATTTCAGGGAATTCTTTTTGACGACTTCTATTTTCCCCGAATTATTAACAACAATATACCCGAATTCGCCATATAGAGCCATAGAGTTTGGAACGTCACCAAGAGGTCTTTCGTTAGCTTTCTGAAAAACATCATTATGAATTTTTGAAGAATCATATGAATAATACGAAACGGTTCCATTCCCCCACGTGTAGTTACCTTCGTTGATAATAAATACTCCGTCTCCGCTAATGAATGACTCTTCCGGATCCTGTTGACCCGGACCATCGAGTCTCTTTTCACAAGAGCAGATGAACAGAACGGCAATTAAGAAAATAAGTAATCGTTTCATTTCCTGACTTTTTTACTTAACTGATACAAAACGGAAGCATGATATGACCTGCCAGGTTGAGGGTGAAATGCGATTGTCTGGTAGCTTAAATCAAATATATTGTCAATCCTGAAGCTTAAATCAAATAAATTCATGCCGAATGGAATTTTTAATCCGGAAACAAAATTTGTTATTGAGCAAGAAGGCAAATGGGCTGAATTATCGACTGTAATAAATCTTTTTCCTGTAAAAGTTGTAATCCACATTAAATAAAACTTCCTGTATCCTGCAAACAAAGATCCGTTAGCCTGGTTCTCAGGAATATACATAAGCTGGTTAACCGTTGCAGCTTCAGTGCCTGTTCCTGCCGAGAGTGCTCTTGTGCAGGAGTATCCTGCATTAAGATTAACTGTCATATTATCATGTGAGTATCTCAGCGACAGCGAAGCTTCAAATCCTGCTGTGTTGACCCTGTTAATATTATCGGCTATCCAGTAAGCAAATTCTCCCGGATGCCATTGGATCATGTCCCTGATAAGATTCCTGTAGAAACCAATTTCAGAGTCAAGCGACATGGAGGCAGAAATTTTCTGATTCATCTTATATCCAAAATCAAAAAGGTATGCAAATTCGTTTTTAAGATCCCTGTTTCCTCCCGGATACCAGTATCGTTCGTTCATCGAAGGCAGGCGCGAAGTTCTGGAGAATCCTGATCTCAGAAAATGATCCTCGCCTGGGAACAATCTGAATTCCAGTCCTGCAGAGAAATCCGGGACCATGAGCCTGGTATTATCCAGGGTTTCTCTCATAAGCAATGTAGTTCCCAGTCTGCTACCTGATCTTCTTTCTGCAAGAACAGTAAGGGATGCTGTGTTTCCCGCAACATTTTTTTCGTAATTATTTGAATTGATAGCATTTAATTCTTCATTAAAGAATACTTTAAGTTCTGTACCCTTCAGTATCCGTGCTTCAAATCCCAGTTTAAGGATGAAGGAGTTTGACCTGTTTAACGACTCAATTGAAGCAAGCTGGTTATGATAATCAAGCCTGTTTAATATCCATGATCCTTTGACAAAAAAGTTTGTTTTTCCTTTTTCAGTATCAAAACTGAACAAGGTCCTGAATGATTCATCATTCTGCTTTTCACCGGAAGTGCCTGATTGAATGAGCATAGACCCCGGAAGGTTCCTGTCTGCTGACTGGTACCATATTCGTGCAGAAAGAACATTTTTATCCTTTCTGAAATACAGCTCCTGAAGAAAATCTTTGCGTGAAATCTGACTATTGGTTCTTTTTTCCCGGACGGGCTCTGAACCTGTTATTGTATTCAGATATGGATAATCATTTTCCGAATAATCCAGGTTTATCTTTGTTACAGACAGTAAATTGTCATTTCCAGTCTTTATACCTGCCTGAAGGAAAAAGTTCCCGAAGCTTCCAATGCCGGGATTTATGGAACCCAGAGTCTGTTTACCCCAGGAGGGTTTATTTTCCAGGTTAATAATGCCGCCTATACCTCCGCCTCCGATATCCATGGAGGCTCCTCCCATGCTTAACTGGATATTATCAAGCAAACCAGGTGTGATAAGCGAGAAATCGGCTTGCCCCAGCATTGGATTGCTTATATTGATCCCATTCCAGGATACCTGGGTATGTGAAGCGCCTGTGCCACGCAGCGAAGATGTCGCTGAACCTCCTGATCCGTAACTTTTAATGAATACCGGTGAACTTGCGGTCAGCAGTTCAGCAAGAGAAATATGATTGTAGTTCCTGAGCAGAGTTGAATCGATATTTGTTTTCCTGAAACCCGGAAGTTCAGAGTCTATATGCCTGCTGCTGATAACAACTTCCTTTATTTTTATTGTGTCATCGCTGAAAAGATCTTGTCCCTGTGAAGGAGTACAAACCAGAAACAGTGCATACGCGATGATATGCCATGGAACAATGCAGGATTTTTTAAGGTCTTCCATTCACTCCTATCTCTATTAAAGCCTTATTCAGGATTTCAGAAGGATAAGAATGGAATCAACTCGGACTCTGAGCCTTACTTCCCGAAAGCCTTGAACATGGTTTGTCTGGCAGGTCTTCTGACTTGTCCCGGCCTTATGAAGCCTTCCCATCCCGAGTCCTCGGGACAGTGGCAGGTTATCATAAAGCCATCATCGTTAGAACGATCGGGCATCACAGCAGCGGGTACTGTCGCGGATTCACACCGCATTCCCTTTTCATCGCGCTGATTTTATTTCAGAGCGACACCAATACTGAACAAAGATAAACTAATTATTAAATCAAAACAGGTTGATAACTCAGGGAGATATTAACAAGAGGGTTGCTGGTTGCTGGTTATTTGCTTACTGGGAGTTTTCTAAGTACTTGTTCTCCGATTCCGATTCTGTAGCCTTCAGGCGGAGCAAGATCTTTTCTCAACTTTACATTTATTATTCTGTGTTCTCCTTCATGAAGGTCAAAGAAGGTGATATTTGTTAGTATCCTGCTGTCGCTGACTCTGTTCCCGGTGACCATCATGTAATGACCCGGGGTCAGCTGCAACTCTTCCACGAAAGCGTCAATGCGCCTGTTATAATCATATTCAAGTGTATTGTAACGTCCGTTTTCAAAATGTGCGATTGTAAAATGAGTGTAATATTCCGGAACAGGATTTACGCCATTTGTGGTCAGCTTGAGGAAGCTTTTCCCTGCTGAAGGAGGTTTCTGGTCATCAAAGTATACATCATTCCAGACCGAATTATGCCAGAATTGAGGTACTCTGCTTCCCGGCTCCAGCCTGGCAGGTATCCCAAGGCTGCGGCATACAGCTACAAAACAGATAGCCCTTGACCGTGTGTCGGATACTTTCAGCTTGCTTACACCGATCGGGGTCAATGCTGTTTTTGAATAATTTTCGTCGTCTGCTATTGTTATGCTGTCATTGAACCAGTCAGTTATGAGGAATGGGGTATCAGGAGCGTTTACCTTCAGTTCTTCAGGCAGCGACCTGAAAAACCAGCTGCGCCATAAGGTAAGGATTTCATTTGATACACGCGGATTTAAAACATACTGAATAAACATTGATTCCTCACTGCAAAAAGGAACTGAGAAAATCAGGTGATCATAAAGAACATTCTCCCTGGTGTCTCTGAGATCCTTTTCAGCTATGACCTCAAGAAGCGAGACAGCTGTTTCCTTTAAAGTATCAGGCGTATTATTCAGAAACTCGATTATGCTTCTGTAATTCCCCATGCTGCGTGATATTATACCGGTAATCCTTGAGCTGTCCACTCCGTAATTACGAGCAAAAGCTCTGGTCTCATCAGGGGTTATCCATGAATCAATATATCTCTGGCGCAAAGTGTTTTCCTCGTCAAGCCGTTTTGAGTTGGCTTCAACCATCTCCTGCGATGGCGCTTGAAGGGGAGCACGTGACAACGGGACTTCCATATCAAGATCAATACTGCGTGCATCATAGTTCTTTCCCAACCGCAGAATTAATGTATCGGTGCCCGCAACTGATATTTTCCTGAAATCAAAATCATCTTTCTTCCTTCCCCAGATCAGAAGGTCGCCCAGGCCTGTAATGAAGGTGCTCATTCCTTTTTCATCTGTCGTAACTGAAGCAAGCGGATAGAACTCAGCGTAATTGTAAAGCTGATATTCCACTGTTGCGCCTTCAACAGGTTTACCGAGAGAATCTATTGTTTTTACGTATACCTGTTTTGTTACAGCATATTTTGGAAGGTTGTTTATCTCCGAATACTTATCATGGTGGTTAATTATTATCTCATTCCCTTCGTATGCGCCGAAGGCTTTTGTATGAACGAGCATGGCACGTCTTGCAGGTTCAGTGAACCATCCGCGGTCAATTACAGGCTCCGGTTCACAGGCTCCCATATAGTACCATTTTCCGTCATTCCATATTTCCACCCATGCATGGTTGTCGTCGCTGTGAGCCCATCTCGGAGTGTAAACCTGCCTGGCAGGTATTCCTGCGGTCCTCAGTGCTGCAACTGTAAATGTGGATTCTTCTCCGCATCTCCCTCTGGCAGAGAGCATAGTGCTCAGAGGCGCTGATGTTCTGGAATCAGAAGGCTGATAGGTTACTTTTTCATGACACCAGTGGTTTATCTCAAGAGCAGCATCCATAAGAGTCTTTCCTTCCACCCTTCCCATTATCTCATCATAGCATATTATCCTGAATGAATCAAGGTTTTCATTATTTACCCTTACCGGTAAAACAAAGTGCAGAAAGATATCTTCAGGGATTGATTCCCCCCATGGAGTCTCTTCTCTTGCTCTGAGTGACATATTAATGTTGGCAAGAAAAAATCCGCCTGAATGTTCAGCAAGATCATTTAATGGCATAAATGCATACAGGAATTTCAAAGCTTCTGTCTGCTCAGGGGAAAGGTTATCATCAAAAACAGAAAAAAGCTGCTCATTCCTGTTTTGAGCAAGGCGTTCAACCTGAGAAAAAGAAATATCAACCTTTTCCCTGTATTCTTTATCCTTAATCAGATGGTCATGATAGCAGCCTGAACCCATGACTGATAAAATAATAATCAGGGCAAGATGAAAGTACTTCATAGTCACTATATTATCTAAATAGTCCCGCAGGAATTCCTGACAACCAGCTCAGGTGTGATATTCACCAGACGCTTAAATCTGCCTTTTCCTGAGTTCCTGACTTCCGACCATATCATATTGGCAACTTTTATCGCCATTCCGGGCAATGGTTTTCTGAGGCAGGTCACCGGTGATAACATGAGGTCAAAGCCGGCACCCTCTTCCATGGATAAAATTGCTATATCCTGAGGAATACGCAAATTCTTTTTCCTCAACAGAGCCATCAGCGGGTAAACAAGCGATGAGTTTATCATAATTATTATGTCGGCCCTGTATGGAGGTCTCAGGAACTTCTCCAGCAGAGAGAAGTCAATATCATTATCGGCAGGATTATCGAACTCCAGTACAACCGGTTTATTAATATTAGCTTCCTGGCTGATCGCATTTTCAACAGCATCAAGGTTATTCCTGTCAGCCTTGACTGATTTTCTGTCAGCTGCAATGACAACATTCTGATAACCTAGTTTCAGTATGTGGTTTGTCACAAGTCTGGCGCCGGAAGTGTAATCGGTGCATACAGTATTAAGACGTAAGGTCTTCGGCATTTTCTCAAGAAGTATGAACGGATAATCTGTTGTCCGAAGGTTTCGAATTGTAGAATCATCAGCAGCTTCACCAACGAGGATCATGCCACTGAAGAATTTTCTGAAGGAGCTGGTCAGTCTGTCAAATCTTTGATCATCAGGATCCCTGGTGACTATGGAAAATCCTAAACCGATACTGGCAAAGGCTTTCTGAAGGTATGGAGTTATTCCTGCAACGAAGGGATCACTCAGCGATGGTACAATCATCCCTATTATTCCTGGTTTTTCTTCCACAGGCGACACTTCGTTATTTTCATCGAGTGAAGCGAAATAACCCATCTGCCTTGCCAGAGCAATAACCTTTTCCTGGGTATCCTTCTTTATGCCATGCTGATCAGCCTTGTTATTCAGAACAAGTGATACAAGAGTCCCGGAGACTCCTAATTTAGCAGCCAGATCTTTGTTCTTATACTTTTTGCCCATTCCCCAAAATGTGAAAAGCTTAAAATTAGATGAATTTCAGATGTAGTCGCAGGTTTTAAAGTTTTTTAACAATAGAGGGATATTCATCTCACTTTGAATATCTCTCTCTATTCTGTCTGAAGCATTCGGATTATCTTCTCGGAGGAGTTACTCCTCTTGCTTTTGCAGCCTCTTCAAGTCTTTGCTGCCATTTTGATTTTTTAACAGGTTTCTTCCGGTTTTCTTCAAGTGTGGCCAGTACTTTTTCCTGGTCAATGAAACGTTTTGAGATCAGGTTCTGAGCCCAGGTAAGCATATTAGCAAGGAAATAGTAATATGTCAGCCCTGATGACCATTGGTTCAACAAGACCATGAACATTATCGGCATCATCCACATCATAACTTTCATGCCAGGCTGATCCTGTCCGGCAGTTGATCCTGACATCTTCATTGTGAGCAGGGATGAGGCAGTCATTAGCAGTGTAAAGAGACTTACATGGTCACCATACATTGGTATTGTAAATGGGAGTTTAAGAATTGAATCATATGTTGACAGGTCAGTAGCCCAAAGGAAATGTTCCTGTCTCAATTCTATAGAAACCGGGAAAAACCGGAACATTGCAAAAAGTATCGGGAACTGAAGCAGCGTCGGAAGACATCCTCCCATCGGATTTATACCTGCACGTTTATAAAGATCCATGGTAGCCTGCTGCTTCTTCATTGAATCTTCCTTCTTCGGGTATTTCTTCCCGATATCGTCAACGAGAGGCTTCAGCACCTGCATCTTTGCCTGCGACTGGTATGATTTGAAGGTAAGCGGGAAAAGAACGACCTTTATTAAAATAGTAAGGATCAGAATAATGATACCATAGCTTCCGATGAATCTTTCAAGCCAGTTAAATACCGGGATTATTACAAAGCGACTGATCCATCCTATTATGTTCTTGCCAAGAAATATTATCTTATCAAGTTCCAGTCCTTCTTTTCTTAAAGTCGCAATATGGTTAGGACCATAGAATAATCTCATTTTGATATTTGTTTCCGGACCGGGTGTGAATGGAACTCCGATTTCAGCAGTGTAATATCTGATGTACTTCTTCGATGTAAGTGTTTTCGTGGAGGTTACAGCGCCGTTAAGAAAAAAGTCATCAGTTATAATGACTGATGAAAAGAACTGGTCCACAAAAGCAACCCAGCTTAATTTTGTTGTAATATCCACCTCCTCAATCTCCTTGTTTGAGCGAAGCCGCATTCCGTCAACTTCGTCCTGGTAATACTTATATTTTATAGTTGTGTAGTTCTCTTCGTTCTGTCTTCCTTTTTCCTGCTGGGGAATATACATTCGCCAGTCGAGTGTGATGTTGTTCTGGTTTGCAGGAAGAATCTCTGTAAGGTTCCTGAAGGTAACATCAAAATCGACGCTGTACTTGTCAGGTTCCAGGGTATATTTATATTGTATATATCTGTCATCACCTGCAGGCAGCTGAAGTACAACACTCTGAGGTTCTGATTCAGCCTTATAGTACCTGGTATCAGAAACAGGTTTGAAATACAGGCTATTTGTAAGAACTGCTTTATTGTCGGCAGTAAAGAAATTAAATCCGAAATTTGTTGAATCGCCCGAGAACAGTATAAGAGGAAGAGAATCATGTGTGGTGTACTCCTTGAGCTTTGCAGAGTAAACCCTTCCTCCTTTCATCGAGATCTTCAATTCAATCTTGTCATTTTCAAGTGTTATAAAGCCATCTTCACCGGTTGCAGCACCTGCAAATGCACCGTACTGGAGTCCGTCTGGCGGCACCGGAGCCGGGACTGGAGATCCTGACCCCACCGGAGTTTCTGTAACTTTTATTGAATCTTCAACCGGTTTTTCAGGTGTAATCCCGAGTTGTATATTAAGCTCATTGAGCTTTTTAAGCGCATCCGGATGATTCGGCTTATATCTAAGGGCATTTACATATTCTGTCCTCGCCCTTTCCAGGTTTCCTTGGGCAACTTCAGCTTCAGCAACTGCAACAGCCTTTTCATAACCTCTTTTAAGCCGGGCATTATTTATTACGCTTGATCCGATGAAGATCAGGATAATCAGAATAATACCAATTATTGTATTCTTGTCCATTCTTTCCTGTTAGTTAAATACCTTATTCTCATTTCACGACTATTGCCTGCTGATACACGCTTTTATGAACTGAACAAACAGTGGATGAGGGGAAACAACCGTACTGCTGTATTCAGGATGGAACTGCACTCCTACAAACCATTTATGTTGAGGAATTTCCATTATTTCAGCAAGTCCGGATTCAGGATTGATTCCTACAGCTGTCATTCCGTGTTCCTTAAACAGATCAAGGTACCTGTCATTGAATTCATACCTGTGACGATGCCTCTCTATTACCTCTGTTTTCCCATATGCCTCATAACTTCTTGAGTTTTTGCTGATAATGCATTTAAATCCTCCCAGCCTCATCGTTCCGCCTTTATTGACAACGCTTTTCTGCTCTTCCATGAGGTCGATGACAGGATGGATCGTTTTATGATTCATTTCAGTTGAGTGTGCTCCGTCAAGTTTAAGAACATTCCGTGCAAATTCAATCACTGCACACTGCATTCCGAGGCATATACCCAGATAAGGTATATTGTTCTCCCTGGCATACTTTGCAGCGGCTATTTTCCCTTCTATCCCCCTTGTCCCGAATCCGGGCGCAACCAGTATCCCGTCAAGTTCATTAAAGCGCTCTTTCGAATTAGCTTCATTAATATCTTCTGACTGGATAAAATCAACATTTATTTTACATTCGTTTGTTGAACCGCCGTGCAAAAGTGCTTCTGATATTGACTTGTAAGCATCGGCCAGATCAACGTATTTACCGACCAGTCCAATCTTTACCGAATGCCTGGGATTTTTTAGTCTCCTCAGGAATTCTCTCCATTCAGTAAGAGGAGGTTCCTTTGCAACCGGAAGTCCCAGCTTTTCAAGCACAATCTGGTCAAGCTTTTCCTCAAGCATTTTTATCGGCACCTCATAAATCGTTGAGACATTCACTGTTTCAACCACTGCTTTTTCCTCAACATTGCAGAACAGAGCAACTTTCCGTTTTAATCCTTCAGGCAGGCTTCTGTCGGTCCTCAGGACAAGAATATCAGGCTGAATGCCTTCTTCAAGAAGCATTTTCACCGAGTGTTGAGTCGGTTTCGTTTTTGATTCACCGGTAGTTGATAGAAAAGGGACGAGAGTAAGGTGGATCACTATACAGTTCTGTGATCCAAGTTCCCATTTAAGCTGGCGGACCGATTCAATGTAGGGTAACGATTCTATGTCACCAACTGTGCCTCCTATCTCAGTCAGCACAATCTCAAATTTGTTTTCGGAAGTTACCAGCTTTATCCTGCGTTTTATCTCGTCAGTGATATGCGGAATAATCTGGACTGTTTTCCCGAGATAATCTCCCTTTCTTTCTTTATCAATTACAGTCTGGTACACTTGTCCTGTGGTTACATTATTAGCTTTTCCTGTAGGAACATTCAGAAAACGTTCATAATGTCCAAGGTCCAGGTCAGTTTCAGCTCCATCCAGAGTAACGTAACATTCCCCGTGTTCATAAGGATTCAGTGTTCCCGGATCAACATTGATATAGGGATCGAGTTTTTGAATAGTTACTGAATAACCCCTTGCCTGCAGCAATTTTGCCAGGGATGCCGAAAGGATACCTTTCCCCAATGATGAGGTAACACCGCCGGTTATAAACACATATTTTACGTCTTTCAAAACAAAAAGAGTTAATATCAACTATAAAAAACTTCCCATATTATTCATCGAGACCAGACTGATCAATCATTTTGATCTTTTCTTCAAGTGTCTTGATCATCTTTTTAGCATGCTCAATTTTCTCTTCAACCTCATGGATCATTGTATCGGCGTTGGGTGATTTTGCGAAGAAGCCAATATTATTTTCCCAGAGCACTATATCACCTTCAAGTTGCTTGATCTTTGTAACAAATTTATCCCGCTCATTCCTGAGTTTTCTTGATGCTTTGGGATTTGTTTTCAGGTTATCAAGCTTGGTTTTGTATTTAAGTATGCTTTTATCATCGTCTCCGATCTTCAGCATATCGAATTCTTTATTCAGGGCATTCCTGTACCGGGTGGTTATTTCATCCTTCATGTTGAACGGAACGAATCCGATCTCAGTCCATTTTTTCTGAAGCTCCTTCAGCCGGTCAAATGCTGCCTGGACGTCAGCGCCAGGCTCAAACTTCTCAAGCTCTTCAATGACAGCCTGTTTTGCCTTAAGATTATCTTCATAGGAAGTATCGAGTTCAGCAAAGTACTCAGCTTTCCTGTTGAAGAAATGATCACACGCTTTCCTGAACCTCTTCCAGCATTTTTCAGATTGTTTCCTCGGAACGGGACCTATCTCTTTCCACTCCTTCTGCAGCTTTATCAGTGCATCTGATGATGTTTTCCAGTCTGTGCTGTTCTGAAGAGCTTCAGCCTGTATGCACAATTCAATCTTCATCTGCAGGTTATTCTGCTGCAGTTCCTTGTTATCGGCATAAAAGCCTCTTTTCTTTTCAAAAAAGTTGTCACATGCATCCCGGAATCTCTGGTATACCTTATTATTCTGCTTTTTCGGGGCGAATCCTATTCTCCTCCACATTTTCTGAAGTGCAACAACTTTCTCAGCTTTTTCGTCAAAATCCCTGAAATTCTTTATTTCAAGAGCATTGACTGCTTCCACTTCTTCACAGATAGCTATTTTGGCTTCAAGGTTTTTACGTTGTTCATCCTTTTGCTTCTCGAAATACTCGTGGTGTCTTTTGTTTATCTGTGAAGTGGCTTCCTTGAATCTCTCCCATATCTCATTCTTGGATTCCTGAGGCACAGGACCTATTTCGCGCCAGTGGTTATGATAATCCTGCAAAGTCCTGAATGCATTTACGGGGTTAGGTTCCAGGAGAAGCTCCTCGGCTTTTTCGCACAGAATGATTTTTGATTCCAGGTTCTTCTTAAGATCAAGATCGCGCAGCTCCTTGTTAATCTTTATATAATCATAGAAGATTTCAACATGATGATGGTAATTTTCCCAGAGGTCCTTGAGAGAGTTTTGCGGCACTATGCCAATTGAGTGCCATTCATTCTGCAGCGATCTGAATTCGTGAAATGTTTTATTAATTGATTCCTCCCTGTTGACAAGTTCCTTGATCTTGTCAATTATATCGTATTTTTTTTTGAGGTTTTCAAATTTCTCAGCATCCTGTACCCTGTTATAATCTGACTTTCTTTCCTTGTATTTCTCAAGAAGGTGTTTTACTCTTGCTTCAGAGGGATCAACCCAGGCTCTGTACTCCTCAATCTTGCCTCCTTCAGTCAGAAATTTATTTTTCCTTTCATCTGATTCAGTCTTCAGCTTCTTGTAGAACAAAGCTTTAATCCTGTCAATGTCATTACGGATCTCGGCAGGAGGCCTGTTATCAATTATCAGTGCAAGAGTTTCTACAAGTTCATTTTTCGTATATCCCGAATAATCAACCGGAGGAAGGATGGAATCATCCCCATCAGGGAGTGTTTCTTCCTTTACATCTTCATTTTCCGACCCTGCTGCATCAACTTTCCGTGATCTTCGCCTTACTTTCTTACTGACACTTTCCTTGCCCCCTTCTTCCTTTCCATTCTCTCTCTTTGTGTCTTCTTTTTCAATTGCTTCTTCAACATGTGTTGTCTTCTCAGTTCCGGCAGCATTTCCATTTGCCCCGGATTGTTCATCATGAACAGAGTCATCCGGATTTCTCTCCATCATAATCAATCCTTTCTGGTTTCAGCCTCGTTTCCATTCTTCACCATGGCACTCCATGGATTTTTCAGACTACGAAAATATTGAATTATTTAATAAAACTCTTAAAAGATTAATAATATCTTTGAAAAAATACAGACAATTAAACCTGTTTTACCATCTTAACCTGAACTAATTATTTTGCTTAATGAGTACCACAGAAGTAATATTGATTGTGACAGCCTTCATTGCACTGGGATTCAGCCTGTACAGAAAATATGTAAAAAAAGAACAGGGTAAGACCAGCTATGGAAAAAGTAAAAGTTCAGAATCATCATTCACCTCTGTCTCAAAAGATGATGATTATGAACCTTA
>CAZGGZ010000010.1:0-55615 GCA_964525415.1 uncultured Rikenellaceae bacterium
ACAAATCAGCTGCTCTGACCAACTGAGCTACATCGGCAATTTAAAGAACGTCCCGCGAGTGCATAGTACACCCCTAAAAAACGGTGTGCAAATGTATGAATTTATAATTTATTATTCAAAATAATTCAAAATAATTTTATAAACAGAAATGTCAGACTCCTCTCTTCTTCTGTTTATGCTTGGTAATCTGTTTTTTAAGAGCATCCACAGCACCATCCGTAGCCTCCTCGAAAGTCTTGCTTTGCTTCTTTGCAAACAGAGGCCCGCCTGACAGATCGAGTTTAATTTCGCTGATTTTATTCTCCCGGGTCTGATCTTTGTCGAGCCTGAGGTATACTTCGGCATTTACAATTTCTTCACCATACTGGTTAAGCTTGCCAAGTTTCTGATGAACAAAGTCAATTAGCTTTTTGTCGGCATCAAACTTCAACGAATGAATCTGAATGTTCATAGCAGTACCTCCTGTTTATTTGTTTTAGATTATGCCCTTGGATGAGCCTGTTTATATATTTTTCTGAGTTTTTCAAATGTGTTATGAGTATATATCTGTGTTGCAGAGAGATTGGCATGTCCCAGAAACTCCTTTATTGTATTGAGTCCTGCACCACGGTTAAGCATGTGAGTGGCAAAAGAATGCCTCAGTATATGCGGACCTTTCTTTTCGATGGTCGTTACCATAGCCAGATAATCCTTTACTGTATTATAAACATATTTGTCGTACAGTTTGTTTCCTTTATCTGTCTTAAAAAACCAGTTGCCATTTACGGAATCAGCAACTTCATTTCTCACTTTCAGATACTCCTCAAGCCTTGCAACAAAAGGTTTCGTAAGCGGAATTATTCGTTCTTTATTCCTCTTGCCGGTAACCTTGACTATTGCCTCATGGAGGTCAACATCCGAATCCCTTAGACCAGTCAGTTCCGCTCTCCTCATCCCTGTCAGATAAAGCATTTCTATTATTGTACGGTTCCTTATTCCCGGTAAGCTGTCTCCGAAACTGTAATCATCAAGGAGCGTATTAAGTTCCTTCTCCCCAACAAACACCGGAAGATTCTTCTTCCTTTTAGGAAGCACAACTTTTTCCAGGGGATCTGTCCTGACAATCCCTTCCTTCCTGAGATACCTGAAAAATACACGGAGACATGATATTTTTCTGTGTACTGTCACTGATGTGATGCCTTTATCCATGAGGCTCACTATCCATGCCCGTATATCATGTGATGAAACTGATGCCGGATCCTCAGGGATGTCGTTTTCTGCAAGCCACAGGAAAAACTGATCCAGGTCGTTCTTATATGACCGGACAGTATGCAGTGAATACCGCTTTTCGATTTTCAGATATTGCAGGAATGATTCCTTATGAGTCATGAAGGAATCCTGTCTGTTATGATTAAAAGTCTCTGATGCAGCTTCGCGATTATTCTTCGCTTTCCTGCATCTTCTGAACGTACTTAGCCTTCTTGATTTCTTCTCTCCGGCGTACTGAAGGCTTGATAAAAGCCTGACGTGAGCGTAATTCACGAATCACTCCCGTCTTCTCAAATTTCCTCTTGAACTTTTTTAAAGCCCTTTCTATGTTTTCGCCTTCTTTAATCGGTACAATGATCATAAAAAATTCTGTTTTAAACGAGGCGCAAAGTTAGAAATAGAAATATTCTTTTCAAAACTTTTAAGGAGATAATTTATTCATGTCTTCTAATTTTTTGATACTTAAATATTTACTGGATTTCTCTTTTTTTGAGTATTAGGATTTATTAAAGATACTGAATCTCCGGCATTAAACAAAATTTAAGAAGTTAAAAATTAGTTAAAAACTTCCCGTTTACTTTTCCTGGTTCCCCCTTTGAAGGGGGTCAGGGGGATGTTTTTATATTCTTCTCTAATTCATTAATTGTGAATTGAATCATCCTCAATACATCATTCAGATGTTTCTTAACATCTTCATCACTAAATCTTAAAACCTTTAGTCCGAGGTTCTCTAACCTGTTCTGTCTGAATTCATCATTATCAAAATTATAATCATGAGTATAACCATCAATTTCTATTGCCAAATTCAGCTCATGACAATAAAAATCTACAATGAACTCATCAATAGGCACTTGCCGATGAAATTCATAACTACAAACTCTTCCTTTAATATTTAACCATAGCAGAATTTCAGCAAAGGTGCTGTTCTTTCTAAGTTGACGCGCTAAAGGCTTTAGTCTTGGATTGTATGGAATTATGTTCTTCTTTATCATAATTCTGTTCTTTACATCCCCCTAACCCCCTTCAAAGGGGGAACTCTTAGTTTACCAGCCCCTTCAAAGGGGGAACTCTTAGTTTACCAGCCCCTTCAAAGGGGGAACTCTTAGTTTACCAGCTCCTTCAAAGGGGGAACTCTTAGTTTACCAGCTCCTTCAAAGGAGGAATTACTACTAGTCGAACTCCAGATATGCTCGTATCTTTTCAACCTTCTCCGGTGCAATAAGCTTATTGTCAACCAGAACGCTCATGCCGGATATCTTCCCGTTAAGTTCCCTGTATTTAAGGATGGAAGCCACTTCGTATCTTTCAAAATAGGGCAGACGAATAAGCTGCCTGTAATCAGCACTGTTTACATTTATTTTTCTCACAGCTGATGAATCGGCAAATATCCTTCCCGAAATCAGGGTAAAAGTCTCCTCCGGAAGCCCGTAAACTTCCCTGAGCTGATCAACATCAGCAAAACCACCGAGCAGATTCCTGTATTTTATTATACGGGCAGACAAAACAGGACCTATGCCCGGCAGGGCTTCCAGCGACGCTGAATCGCAGGTGTTGATATCAATCAGAGGCTTTTGCTCACGGACGCTCTTTTTAATGTATGCCGGCACAGTACCTGGCGTCCGACTTGCTGGCACGTATTTATTGATTGTATCCCTGATTTCAACAGGGATCTCCTCAATGGTCATTTTCTGTGCGGGGATCATGTACCTTGCTCCGGTGACTGAAAGTATAATAATCAGCAGAATAAAGGAAGCCCTTCTTTCACTCCTTGTAAATCCGAACCATTCCATAAAAGGCTCAAATGATAAATGCTTCATAATTCATATATGCAGTGAGACACCTGCAATTTACAAATTCTGTGAAATCTGGAGCAGAACAAAACAGGATATTTCCTGCCGCTGGTTTTCAGAACGGATACCCGATAGCAACGACAAATGTGAAATCGTCGCGGAAATTATATGGCCTGTTCATCAATATCCATTTCGATCCTTCGGAGATTATCGGATCACGGAGCTTGATACCCATATCAGCCCTGAGAATGACAAAGCTGAGGTCGAACCTGAAGCCGGTACCGGTTCCTACAGCTATATCATTGACAAAACTCCTGAAGCTAAACTGAGAACCGGGGGTTGCAGGATCGTAGTTATATGACCAGATATTCCCGGCGTCAACGAACACGGCTCCATGGAGAATCCAGAATAGTTTGAATCGGTATTCGGCATTTGCTTCAAGCTTGATATCTGCTGTCTGGTTCAGCAATTTGGAAAAGTCAGGCATATAAGAACCGGGGCCAAGTGTGCGTACCTGCCATGCCCTGATACCGTTTGCACCACCGCTGAAATACTGTTTTTCAAAAGGGATTGCCCTGGAGTTGCCGTACGGAATTCCTGCCCCGATAAAGCCGCGGTACACAATTGAGCTTACATCATTAACTATCACGTTATACCTTATATCCATATCGGCACGGATGTATTGTGCAAATGACTGACCAAGGATATTATAGCTCCCTTCAGTTTTCCCAACCCCGGCAATCTGGCTTACTGCGCTGAGCATGTTGCCGGCTGCCTCGGCATTGATCCTTATGAACCAGTAATCATTTGATTTTTTTATCTTCTGGTTATTAAAAATATAGGAGTATCCTCCCCCGAGTATCATGACATCCCTGTAACTGTCTGCCAGGTATGACGAGGAGTCTATCCATGCCTTCCAGTCATCATCAATCCTCAGCAGGTTTACAAGGTTAAGCTGAACCGGATTTACAATATGGGTTGTATAGTTCTTTCCGTTCCAGTTATATCCGAATGTTGCATTGGCCATTGTTCTGGCATAGGTAGGCATATCCTGGTAGTTGTATGCAGCAAGCAGTGTGGTTGTCGGATTATATTTCTTCACGAAGCTCTCCTTCTCAAGAAAAGGGAGCAGAAACTTCGGGAACCTGAGGCTTGTTTCAATACCATATTCCTGCACACTGCGAAGGGTATCCTGCTGGGAGAGCGCTTCATAGGCCCCTTTCAGCTTCAGGTTGAACAACTCGGCTCCGCGGAACAGATTCTTGTGCTGGTAGATCAGGTTAAGGGCTCCGCCAAGGTACCCGGCTGTATTTGTACCCTCAAGCTCAACCTTAAAGGACTGCTGACTTAAAAGAGTAAGTTGAATGGTGCAATCGAGACTAAGCTCAGATGATGCCGGACCTTCAGGACCGGTCACCTCATTATAGAAAATATTGACAAGCCTGAATGTCTTCAGTGCAAGAAGGTGTGATTGAGTCTGTTCAGTATTGGTAACATTGAATAATGATCCGGGCTTCAGGTAAAGACATTGCAGAATCAGGTCATTCTTGATCTCAGGCTTTTCGTGTGAGGTAATAAAATAGTATCCGCGGAAGTTCACAGTATCGAGGCTTTCAATGAATGCTGCTCCTCCTTCGAGAGCATCCTTTGGAACAAAATCAGGGTATATGTAAATATTTCTCACCCTGTACATTGAATGGGGAACAAGGGTGATCCTGTTGTTCGGATCAACTTTCTGGAATTTCTTCACTCCATAATAAATATCAATCTTCCGGTTGCCTACTGTACTGTCAATGCTGAAATAAATATGATCGCCTGAAAAGCCGTAGAAGCCTTTGTCTTTAATGTATCTTTCAAAGCGGGAACGTTCAGCCTGAAGGACATCCACATCATAAGGCCTGCCCCTTTCAATCAAGCAATCTACTGAATCGAAGTAGAAGAGTTCCCTGATTGATGTATCTTCTATTTCATAGTAGAGGTTCCTGATAGTATATGGCGTTTTGAGATCAACGTTAAAGTACACTTTCGACTTCCGGTTGGCAGTTTCGATGGTCTCCATCACCTGGCTGTCAAAATATCCCTTTGAGGAGAGGTATGACCTTATCTGATCCGTTGATTTAGATGTTGCATAAGGATCAAATACGACAGGCTCCTCACCAATTTCCCTGAGCCATCCATGAGGCCATTTCTCTTTTTTGATATTTGAAAGATTGTATAATCCCAGATGGAACTTGACTCCGAATATTCTTTTGTTCGGTCTCTGTTTCAGGTAAGGAACAAGCTCTGATTTTTCAACTCCGTCCTTGCTTATAATAATATGTGTCTTATCGAGCAGTGTATCCTCACGTGGAACATATTTTGTTGGATTACACGATGATAGAAAAATGACTAAAAAAAGAAAGAAGAGAGAATATCCCGGTACAGAAATATTTTTATTTGATATATATTTTTCCAAATTTTGTATTTGTGCCAGAGAAAGTCACACAAATATATCAATAATCAGTTCAAAACTTCCTTATTATGGTCAGTAAAAGCAAGATGGGCTCCATTCTCTCCCTGCAGAAAAAAAAGACCCGGGAAGAGGAGCGGTTGTACGTGATTGAGGGTGACAAGCTGGTAAAGGAATTCCTGGCAGCCAGGATGCCGGTAAGGATCCTGTTTGCCAGGCCGGAATTCCTGAACTCCCTTCCGCTTGTTCATAAGCAGGGAGTTGGAGAGATCATTCCCGCAAGCTACGATGACCTCAGGAAGGTCAGTTCACTGAAGACTCCCCATAATGCACTGGCTGTTATTGAAATGCCGGATAACAAAATGGATACTGACATCCTTGCAAAAGAACTGTCCCTTGCTCTTGACTGCGTTCAGGATCCGGGAAACCTTGGTACTATAATCAGGGCTGCTGCATGGTTTGGTATAAGGAATATTTACTGTTCCCAAAACTGTGTTGATGTATTCAATCCCAAAGTTATCCAGGCAAGCATGGGAGCCATACTTCATGTTAATGTATTTTATACAGGTCTTCCCTCCCTTTTTACTGAAGCACTTGAAAGGAAGGTAAGAATATACGGAGCCCTTATTGATGGAGAATCGATCTATTCGTGCAAGCTCGGCAAAAGCGGTATTATCCTCCTTGGAAATGAATCAAAGGGTATTTCTGAGGAGTTGATCCCTTTTATAACCGACAGGATAATGATCCCGAAACAAACCGATGCAAGCTCAGGAATAGATTCGCTGAACGTCAGCATGGCGGCATCAGTCATTCTGTCAGAGTTTACGCGGGTAAGAGGACGACAGGGCTGACCTGTTATCTGATTTCAGAATTGGTTTTTACCACATTAACACGCACTGCCCATCCGTAGGAAGTTGGTGTTGAAATCCCCACATCCCTGACCTTGTCACTGAACGCCTGTAATTGGGTTTCAGAGCTTTTACTGTTTATACGAACAGAAAAATCGTTGCTGCCGTCAGAATCGTAATCAATTGTATCATTTATCTCTTCAGGTATATTGCCTCTCCAGTCGATCTGGACAAAACCTTTTTCTCTTTCCCTGAATAATCCATCGAACACAGGTCTCCTGATATCCAGCGTGCAGTTATCCATAATAAGGCTTTGTTCAACCTCTCCTCCTGTATAATTAGGATTTATCTTCATAAAAGGAAGTTTTGCAAGTGAACCTGAGAATGAACCAAGCCCGGGGAACAGTGCTAATATAATGATCAGGCAGATGAAAGCCCAGGCGATTCCGGCAAATATTTTGATCTTTTTCATTTCTAAGCTTTTAAAAGATTAAATCAAGCAATCCTCTTACTGTGATTATAATTGAACCCGAAGCGAAAACGGCCATGAACAGGAATGAAACGAAGAGAATCAGGTTCCTGGAGAATTTTTTCATCGTTCCGGAAGGAACTCCCTTTATCCCGTAATGTATTGCATTATTCGGACAAACATCAAGACACTTACCGCATTTACTGCAGAACACCGACACTTTACCACTCTTTATACCTTCCTGATTAAGTGCAAACAATGGACAGGCTGCAACGCATTTGAAACATTCCGTGCAACTGGCCTTATCAATTTTTACAGTAAATGGTGTAATTTTATTTGATAATGTATTTATGGCTCCCAGCGGACATAAGAAACTGCACTGGGTTCTTTTCCTGGTCATTACCGGGAGAACCACAACCAGTCCCGCAAACAGGGAAATAAATACACCAGCTTTTACGGCTGACTCAACCGATGTAACCTCCTCAAATTCCGTTACAGCTTTAAATGGGCAGATCCAGTCACAATAAGTTGGGACAAGAGAAAGGGCTGCTGTAAGCGACACCATCAGGAGAACCGCAAATGGCATCCATTTCCATATGTCATTGATCTTTTTCAGCAGGGGTTTCTTTCTGAGCCTTGAAAATCCGTCATCCCAACCGCCATAGAAACAGCCCCAGCTGCAAAATCCTCTTCCCAGAACCAATGTAGCAACCAGCCAGAGCACTACCATAGAAGCTATACCGGCAAAGCTGCCAAGGATAGTCCCTGGGAAAATAATTGATTTGGTGAAGGCTGCCGGGATGATCATCATCGGGATCACAAGATGGCAGAAAGGTATTTTGCATTCAAGGATATCAGCCTGTGAAAATGACATTGAGTTTCTCGTTTCCACCATATTGCTGATAAGGGTGAAGGAGAGTGACAAAGCGAAGATTATAAAAAGTACCGCCCTGAATCTGTCTGTCTTCCCGGTGTAATGCATCAGGAAATAAAGAACATTGACCAGCATGAAAGTGGCCAGCGATGCAATTGCTGAAAGGGGATCTGAAAAATCCGGCCGTCCGCCTGATATGAACACGAATGTTATCAGTATCATAGGCAGAGAATACAGCAGGGATTTTCCAAATGATTTCCTCAGGCTGAAGCCCGGTAATGTGTTATCCATTTATTTTTCCTCCGATTAATATTGTTAGACCTTTTATTACAAATATCACTCCGGCAAGACCGGTGGCAAGTATCCCGATTGTTTCAAAAACTTTCTTCTTTTTCAGCTTGCCTGCAAGAGGCAATGGTAAAAACCAGAGAGAAGACCCGATAAAAAAGAACAGAAAAGCAAGAAGACTTTCGGAAAGCGATCCTTCTGATGCCCCTTTTGTAAGTATCAGAAAAAGGGCAGGGCAAAAACCAAGACTGTTTACCACGCCAAGAAATACCGGTATCAGTTTCCGGTTGTTGACTGTTGTCACGAACTTTGCAGGACACTCCTTCTGCCGGTTCCTGTCAACAGCATACCAGATAAGCATCATTGCAAAGACAATATATAAGATCCCCGGAACAACCTCCCGCACTACCTGGTTTGTAAGGAATGTCTTCCCCAGATACCAGGAAATAACTGCCAGGAAAGCATAAACAACCATACGTGAGAGCAGGAAAAATGAAAGATCGATGGTGATCCTTTTTACTCCCGCAGTACCTGACATAAGGTATGGAAACAGAACCATCCCACACGTTAGCAGGCATGCTGATCCGGTGCTTAAACCAAGTATGAATGATTCTGCCAAAACCTTTTTAGTATCAAAAATATCATACTAATTTACGTTATATTAGCCAAATAAGGCTAATAGCAGAAAAAGCTGGTCACGGGGGGAAAAATACCGGTGAAAGTTATGTAATAATCTGCGGTATGCTACTTTGAAGATAGCTTTAATTTTCCCGCAACAGCCTCGGCTGTCCTCATCCCGTCAACCGCTGAAGATACTATTCCACCTGCATAACCTGAACCCTCACCGCAGGGATACAAACCCGATATTTTAATATGCTCCATTGTTTCAGGATTGCGCGGGATCCTTACCGGAGAGGATGTCCGTGATTCAACTCCAAGGATAACCGCTTCATTTGTAAGATATCCCTTCATTGCTGATCCGGCAAGCCTGATTCCCTCCCTGAGCCTTGATCCTATTGACTCAGGCATCCATTCATGAAGCGGAGAAGGAGTAACTCCGGGAAAATATGAAACCTTTGGCAGGGAACCTGAGCTTTTGCCTGAGACAAAATCTGCAAGCCTTTGTGCCGGGGCTTTTTGCGTCTGACCTCCATTGATCCAGGCTTCTCTCTCAATCTTTTTCTGGAATTCAAGGCCGGCAAGCTCATTATACCGGCTGTATTCTTTCAGGTCGTCAGGACGTATCTCCACTACTATTCCTGAGTTTGCCCATGGTGAACTGCGCTGTGAGGGAGACATGCCGTTGACGACAACCTCCTCCTGGGAGGTTGCGGACGGGACAATGAATCCACCCGGACACATGCAGAATGAATATACTCCTCTCCCGTCAACCTGCCTTGCAAAGTTGTATGATGCTGCCGGAAGGAACTCACCACGTTGATTTCCATGATACTGCATCCTGTCAATAAGTTCCTGGGGATGCTCCACCCTGACACCCATCGCAAATTGTTTCATCTCGAGGCTGACATCTCTTCTTTTACAGATATCAATTATATCTCTTGCCGAATGACCTGTAGCAAGAATAACATTCTCAGAAAGAAACGTCTCATTTCCTGATGCAATAACACCTTTGATCCTGTTCCCTTCCATGATGAAGTCGGTTACTCTCTTTTCAAGAAAGAACAATCCGCCGGCATCAGTTATCGACTTTCGTATCCTCCTTATTATCCCGGGCAGTTTATCAGTGCCCAGGTGAGGGTGAGCTTCATACATTATATTTTCATTTGCCCCGTGAAGTGTCAGCAGCTCAAGCACCCTGCTGTTATCACCTCTTTTTTTTGAACGGGTATATAGCTTGCCGTCTGAATATGTCCCGGCACCTCCCTCACCAAAACAATAATTGCTGTCAGGATCAACGATCTGTTCCCTGCTGATCCTTGCAATATCAGTTTTCCTGGCTGACACATCCTTACCTCTTTCAAGGATCACCGGCCGTAATCCAAGCTCAATGAGCCGCAGAGCAGCAAACAAACCAGCAGGACCTGCGCCGACTATTATTATTTCCTTCTTGCCTGATACATTTTCTGGAACAAAGGGTTCCGGTGATGGAGCAGTTGTTTCTCTGCCGGTAAAAACCTCTGCAGTGAGGTTAACCATGATATTCCTTTGCCTTGCATCAACTGACCTTTTAACAATTCTCAGTAATGCAATCTCAGAAGGATTTACTTTTAACTTTTCTCCTGCAATTTTACGAATGATTTTTTCGTCGGCTGCCTCTTCCGGATTGAGGCTCAGATTAACCAGTTCAGGCATTTCTATTCAAAATGAAAGGCAAGTACCCACATCTGCGACCTCATCTTTTCTATGGCATTCCGGTATTCCTGGTGTCCCGGAGCTGCATCATCAACGATGACATTACGGATTCCCCTTGACATTTTCAGCTCCACTGACAGCTTGAAATACATCAGGTAGAAATCGAGTCCGGCACCGGCTTCATAATAGAGATCAGGCCTTTTTACCCTTATGTAGACAGGTCTCTCTTCATCAAACTCTTTTTTCCCAGCCAGGTCGTAGCGGTAATTCAGTCCGGTAACTACATAAGGACGAACATTATTCAGTCTGTCTCCCTTATATTTGAGAAGCAGCGGAAATTCCATAAAGGATGATTCGAGTCTTTGCTGCTGGTTGTAGAGCACCTGGTTTTTATAATACCTGACATTTCTCTGACCAAATGATACACCCGGAAGGAATCTGATATCGATGTATCTGGAAGGATGAAGGTCGGTAACTATCTGGATATTGATCCCGGGATTCAGCCTGGTCACCTCGGGGTAAAGTGAATCAATCCCAAGGTATTCCTGAGAAGGTGTTATGCTGAAATCCATTGTATTGAATCCGAGGCTGAATCCGAAATGAAGAAGCTTTTCGTCATACCATGACCTGTTCATGGGCTTCTCCTTTTGTCCTGACAGAGTAAGGGGGACCAGGACAAAGATCAGTGGAATCAGTATTTTGAGGATCCTTTTATTCAAGCTTTCAGGTATGGTTTTTCAAAGGTACAAGATAATAAACTGCGTTAAAATATAATTATTGCCCGGATGATTTGAAACCGGTATAGATGCAGACAATACCGCCTGTTAATTTTTTCATGCTTACATTGAAGAAGCCGGCTCTTCTCATTAAATTCATAAACTGCTCATTATCGGGAAATTGCATTACTGAATCGTGAAGGTAATCATAAGCGATCCTGTTCTTTGAAAAAAATCTTCCGATAACGGGAAGCAGTACCCTGAAATAGAAGAAGTACATCTGCCTGAAGGGAAACCGCTCAGGTCTTGAGAATTCAAGTATCATTGCTATGCCGCCCCGATTCAATATCCGGTTCATTTCAGCGAGCCCTTTCAGCCTGTCTGAAAAGTTCCTTACACCAAATGCCACCATTGCCACATCAAAGCTGCCATCACTGAAAGGTATGCTTTCAGAGTCGCCCTTAATAAGATCTATCTTGTCTGAAAGGCCTCGTTTCTTCACTTTCTCCCTTCCCGATTCCAGCATTTTTTCTGAGATATCAATACCTGTGATATGAACAGGATCAAGCTTCATCGCAGCAATGGCAAGGTCGCCTGTTCCTGTTGCAACATCAAGTACCCTCGGATTTCTGTGAGTGGCAGATACTATATCTATTGCCCTTTCCCTCCAGCAGCGGTCAACACCAAATGACAGAAGGTGGTTAAGGAAATCATACCGGAAAGCTATGTCATCGAACATTGAACCGATGACGGATTTATCATTGTGGCGTGGTGTTCCTGTATTAGTACTCATAGAATAGGAAAAAACAAAGATTTAAAATATTTCTATTTTTACAGGATTAATTTAAATAAAAATCCATGAGCAGAATAATAATGATAACCGGTGCGACTGCAGGTTTTGGCCAGGCGACAGCCAGAAAGTTCGCGAAGAACGGGTATGACGTTATCATCACCGGCAGAAGAAAGGAACGCCTCGACAAGCTTGAAAAAGAACTAAGTGCCATGGGTGATATAAAGATCTTGTCACTTAATTTCGATGTCAGGAACAGCAAAGATGTTGGATCAGTCATTGAGAAGCTGCCTGAGGAATGGAAGAATATTGACATCCTGGTAAATAACGCGGGTCTGGCGGTAGGTCTGGAACGTATCGATTCCGGCATCATTGATGACTGGGACAGGATGGTTGACACGAATATCAAAGGTTTGCTCTATGTGACAAGGGTGGTTGCACCGCTGATGGTTGCCCGGGGCAAAGGCCATATATTCAATATAGGATCAATTGCCGGGAAAGCTGCGTACGAGGGAGGGAATGTTTATTGTGCAACAAAGTCGGCAGTGGATTCCCTGACCAGGTCAATGAGGATTGACCTGTTAAAGCATAACATAAGGGTGACACAGATAGCTCCGGGAATGGCTGACACTGAATTCTCTATAGTCCGTTTTAAGGGAGATGCTGAAAGAGCCAATGCAGTATATAAAGGTGTTAAAGCACTTACAGCTGATGACATCGCCGAGGTGATATTTTTCTGTGCAGCTCTGCCGGAGCATGTTTGCATCAATGACCTGGTGATCACTCCTACCCAGCAGGCAGATGTATTCTTTACAAACAGAAAGGCATAATGGTACAATGGCACAAAGGCGCAATGTCTCATCGGCAGAACCTACTGATTCATAAAGCCTTGTTGCTTCAGCACACTCAGGAGGGTATTTGAGAAGTAAATATTGTCTGCTTTCTTATACCGCACATCGGTAAAAACCTGTGCAAGAGTTTTCTTATCGTTCTCTTTTACAAACTGCTGTGAGTCTGCTCTTTGCTCTTTTTCTAAATAATACTTTTCAATATCCGCGGTGGAATAATCATGATATGTTTCATCATGGATAACCGCTTCAAGCAGAAGCCTGTCAACCTGTTCAGGCTTTTCTGCAGGCCACCCCAGTGTGACTGTTGTAACTGGCACAACGCCTGAAGGCAGCTTCAGGGCTTCGATTATTTTGTCAGCCATATATGTGGTTGTTCCAAGATAACAGATACCAAGTCCTTCAGCCTCAGCTGCTATGCAAAAAGTCTGGGCAGCAAGCAGCGCATCAATCGCTGCAGTAAAAAATGAAAGGAAATTATCATATCCGGGATCTGCTTTTCTCCCGTCGCACCATCTGTTAAACCTGTTGAAATCAGCGCAGAAAGTCAGAACCACAGGCGCCTCAGTTACCATCTTCTGATTGAAATGATACGGAGCAAGCTCTTTTTTCTTCTCTTCATTACGTGTGATTATTATACTATATAACTGCATATTGCCGGTGGTTGAAGCGCGGCATGCTTTTTTCAGCAACTCATTCAGCATAACATCATCAACAGGAGCGGAAGAGTATTTGCGGATTGTCCTTCGGTTTAAGAGGATTTCGGAGATTCTATCCATTGCATAAATTGTTGAATATCGCACAAAGGAAACAATTTCCACCGGAACCTGAAGAGAGGTTTGAAAGGTTTTTCTATCTTAGTACAAACTTAATCACTATGAGCAGGCAGGTAACATTATTCACTGGTCAGTGGGCTGACCTTCCCCTTGAAAAAGTATGCCAGAAAGCAAAATCGTTCGGATACGACGGAGTGGAACTGGCTTGCTGGGGCGATCATTTTGAGGTTAACAGGGCTAATGATGCCTATTGCAGGGCAAAAAGAAAACTTCTTGAGAAATACGGACTAAAGGTTTTTGCCATATCAAACCACCTTGTCGGCCAGGCTGTTGCTGACCGTATTGATGAGCGGCACAAGAGCATTCTTCCTCCTCACGTGTGGGGTGATGGTGATCCTGAGGGAGTAAGAAAAAGGGCTGCTGAAGAAATGATAAAAACCGGGGAAGCAGCAAAACGGCTGGGTGTGTCTGTTGTCAACGGATTCACAGGAAGTCCGATATGGCACCTTGTTTATTCATTCCCCCCGGTACCTTCAAAGATGATTGAAGACGGATTCAGGGAATTCGGTAAAAGATGGAAGCCGATCCTTGATGCCTATAAGAAGCTGGGAATCCGGTTTGGACTGGAGGTGCATCCTACTGAGATCGCTTTTGATACAGCATCTGCAAGGAGAGCCCTGAAGGCTGTTAACAACCATCCGGCATTCGGATTCAATTACGACCCCTCCCATTTCGGTTACCAGGGTGTTGATTATGTGGGATTTATCCACACTTTCTCCGACAGGATATTTCATGTTCATATGAAAGATGCCGGCTGGTCGGATATCCCTGTGGAAGCAGGTGTTTTCGGAGGTCATACCGAATTCGGAACGAAAGGACGTTACTGGGATTTCAGGAGCCCTGGACGCGGTAACATTAATTTCGAGGAGATTATCAGAGCCCTGAACCGCATTGGCTATAAAGGTCCTCTTTCGGTTGAATGGGAAGACAGCGGCATGGACCGTGAACATGGAGCCAGGGAAGCCTGTGAGTTTGTCAGGGCTGTCGATTTCCCTTCCTCTCAAATTGCTTTTGATGCAGCATTTGAAAAATAGATTGCTGAAAAAATCAACAGATTAAAGAATCTAATTTATTTTTTCATGGAAACAACAATAAATAAAACCCGATTATTCAATGCAAGCTGTGTTGCATTGGTAGTTACAGCTTTGGCTTTCGCAACAAGAGGTTCTTTTGTTGAAGCCTGGGCAACTGAATTTGACCTGACACATACGCAGGTCGGCTGGATAGTGGGTACAGCTTTCTGGGGCTTTACTCTGGCAATGGTCTTTGGCGGTCCACTGGTTGATATTATCGGTCTTGGAAGAATCATTGCAATAGCATTTATCTGTCATGTTATTGGTATTGTTCTCACAATAATCGCGACAGGTTTCTGGACATTATTTATATCCACTCTCTTTATTGGTGTTGCGAACGGCAGTGTGGAGGCTGCCTGTAATCCATTAATAACGAGCATGTATACGGATGAAAAAACACGCCGGCTCAACCGTTTCCATGCCTGGTTTCCAACCGGAATAGTCATCGGGGGACTTGTGGTTTACCTGTTCAATAATATCGGCCTCACAGATTGGCGGTATGCTATGGCTATAATGCTTCTTCCGACATTTGTTTATGGATTTATGTTTCTGAACAAGAAATTTCCCCAGACAGAACGGGTTGTTGCTGGTTTTTCCTATAAAGACATGCTAAAAGCCTGCTACAGTCCTCTGTTTCTGTTCATGGCGTTCTGTATGATACTTACAGCTTCGACTGAGCTTGGTACAAATCAGTGGATCGCTGCTTTACTTGCTAATGTCTCGGATAATCCTATTCTTCTGCTTGTATGGATATCCGGTATAATGGCTGCCGCACGTCAGTTCGGGGGAACCCTTGTACATAATGTCAGATCCACTTTAATATTACTTGCCTCTGCTGCCCTTGCATTTATCGGACTAATATTGATGGGATATACCAGCGGAGCAATGGTTTTTGTTGCAGCCGGAGTTTTTGCGCTCGGTATCGCATTCTTCTGGCCGACTATGCTTGGATTTGTGTCTGAAAACATACCTCAAAGCGGTGCTCTGGGACTGGCAATTATGGGAGGTATTGGTTTTCTGGGAGGTGCAATTGCCCAGCCGGCTCTTGGTGCTATTTTTGATGCCCGGACCGCGACCGCGATACCAGACGGACAGATAATCGATGTTTTGAAAAATGCTGCAGCCGGATCACAGGAAGCTGCAATCTGGGCACAGGCTCAACTCTCTGGAGGAGCAGATACACTGAAATACGTATCAATAGTTCCTGCAATATTGATTATCTGTTTCATTTATCTGCATTTCAAAAAAAGAACCTGATTATAAAACTGATAATATTATGAAAAAGATAAAGCTGGGAATGATAGGAGGCGGCATTGGAGCATTCATCGGTGATGCTCACCGCCGTGCCTCACGCATCTGCAACGATTATGAACTTACAGGCGGTGTGTTCGATAAGGACTATGCAAAAAGCAAGGAATTTGCTGTTAAAGAAGGCTTAGATCTTAAACGATGCTATAACAGCGTGGATTCTCTCATCAAGGGAGAACTGGCTTTGCCTAAGAATGAGAGGATGGAAGCCATTGCCATCGTCACTCCAAATGCGCTTCACTATCCTTTTGCAAAGAAATTCCTTACTAACGGCTTTCACCTTGTATGCGAAAAGCCAATGACACTGACTGTAAAGGAAGCTCTCGAACTGGAGAAGCTGGTGGCAAAGAACAAGCTCACATTCGCCCTGACTCACACCTATACAGGTTATCCGATGATCAGGCAAATGAGAGATCTGATCGCAAAAGGCATTCTCGGGACAATCCAGCGTGTCGATGCACAATATTACCAGGGATGGATCAATGCGATCATTCATGGTACAGGCAGCAGGATAACAGGTGTCTGGAGACTCGATCCGAAGCATGCCGGCGTCAGCAGCTGCATGGGAGATATAGGTGTGCATGCATTCAATCTTATTGAGTATACAACCGGACTGGAAATCAAGGAGGTACTTTCAGACCTTAATCCGGTGAAGGATGATGTAAAACTCGATCTTGACGGCACAGTGCTCCTGCGCTTCAGCAAAAAACTGAAGGGTGTGATCAGGTCGAGCCAGGTATGCGCCGGAGAAGAGAATAACCTTTCAATAGCTGTATACGGTTCTAAAGGAAGCCTTAAATGGGGTCAGGAGAATCCTAATTATCTCTGCCTGTTGAGCGATTCGGAACCGATGAAGGTTTTGAAACCTGCCCATGGCTACAACGATACGATGGCGGAAGAGGGACATACAATGCCGGCAGGGCATCCGGAAGGGATCTATGAAGCCCTGGCTAATATATATAAAGGTGCGGCGAAGTCTATCCGCAAGGAGAAATTCAGACAGGGAGAGTTCCCAACCGTGCATGACGGTGTCAGGGGGATGAAATTCATCCACGCTGTGGTTAACTCGAATGCGAAGGGGAATATCTGGGTAAAGGTATAACGGCGCAATAATGTTATAATCCTTATATTATTTCTTTTTCTTCAGGAAGTAGAATAATATTCCGCCGATTACAATAACAGCTCCCGCGATTATTGCAATAAGCCCTGCTGAGCTTTTTTCTTTCTCTGCCTGGGATTTTTCATCCTCAACAGCGTAGTAGAAAGTGGGCTTGGCATCAGTATCTATATTCACAGTATCCTTCTGAGGATTAGGTGCTTCCTGCGCAAACGCCATTGTCAGTCCGGTTAATAATAATAGTACTGATAACGAGAGAATCAATATCACTTTTTTCATATCATGATGGTTTTATAGTTATTTAATAGTTTCAGCCAGTCTGTCATATTTTTCCGCAATGTCCGGATCAGTTTCCCTGTAAGTATCAGCAAGTGCGACTACCGCAGGTTTATATCCGGGATTAACTGTCAGACAAGTTCTCAGTAGTTTACGTGCTTTCTGCATATCCTTTTCAGTCATGATTACTGCAAGTTCCACATATGCCTTAAAGTACTTCCGGTTTATACTGATAACCTTTTCATAGTATTCAGCCGCTTTATCCTCTTTTCCCTGCTCTCCGGCAATGTTCCCCAGGTACATAAGCGCAGGTTCAAATTCCGGATTTATTTCCAGCGCTTCATTCAAAGCAGAGTCAGCTTTTGTAGTCTGACCATCATTGAATAACGCACGGGCAAAATTATAAAAAATCATTTCATCCCCATCGTTGATTTTCAGAGCTTCTTCAAATAATCGTATGGCATCCTGATTCCTTCCCTCTTCAAGGGCTTTATAACCAAGATAGTCCGCCCTGGTTTTTCGCTCAAGCACCGCACATAAAGGTACACTGTCGGCATATATAATATGTATGGCATCACCGGGCGGCCATTTATCACTCCTAAGCATAGAAGGATTGATGTACCGGTTGGTAACTATTGCGTAATCCCAGTCATGCATGCTCCTCTCCTCATTCCTGAAATAGGATGTCCGGATACCAGGCAGGTTCCGGAATTGCCATTCAACTGAAAATGTAGCTTTGATAACTGCTGAATCGATATTGTTTTCTTTCAGAAAATCTATTAGCCAGTCCGATGCTTCTGTCTGCCCTGTATAATAGTAATCAGTCTCATAGTTGCCGTGTGCTCCTTTCAAACCACCTGTGAGCTGATTATAATATAAATAGTAATAAGGCCTGTTATGAGCCATAAACCTTACAGGATGAACTGACAGGGAAAAAAGAAGTGCGAAAAAAAACCACCTTGATAACCTGTTCCTGGCATTTTCAAAAATGATATTGAATCCTGTCGCTGCTATAAGAATGATCAAGGGATAGATAAACAGGAACTGGCGCCATGAGCTGTACAGGTTTGATTTTTCAACCATAACAAAGATCACGGGAAAAATTATGGTAAAAACCACCAGACTGTATAACAATGCTTTACCCTGTAAGAATATTTTTCGTGTGAAGGACAGGAAGACAATGACTCCCGCTGTCACAATCAACGGGATAGTTATGGCCATGGATTTTGGAAGGTAGTACCATGGCATGAAATCGGACCACATCATCTTTCCCTCAAATATCTGCCTGAAGGTTGACGGGAAATGAGCCATCACCCGGTATGATTCAAAAACATTCCTGAAGGGAGCCTGCAGGGCAAACGGCCAGAGAAGCATGCTCAGAAAAAAAGCAGCACCAGATACAAGTAGTATTATTATCATGGTTTTCCAGCCTCCATCAAAGCTGAATCTCTTTTCCGAAAAACTGTTAAAAGCAACCTGGATACAAAAGAAAAAGAACAGATAACATATCAGAAGCAATCCTCCTGCCCTTATGCTGAGCGCCATACCAATACTCACTGCAAGAAGAACAAGATCAGGAAATGAATTTTTCTTATCGGGAAAAAGAAATTTCAGTATGAAGAATACTGATGCAACGTATCCCAGGGAAAAAGGGATATCCTTAAGGTTATTCATGGCATGCCCCATGAATGTTGGTGAAACTGCAAAGAGGAACAGGACGAGAATTCCTGTCCTGTAACCTGAAAGCCATACAGCAAAAAGTGCTGTTAATAAAATAACAGCCCACCCTGCAATGGAGCTCATTATATGCCTGAATCTGTAGATATCGTCCACCCTGAGCCAGTGGATCAGGATAGTCACAAGGTTATCATAAGACTGACCATAGTATTTAAGGTGTGTGTCAGGAGTATTAAGGGCCGATTGATCGTCCCCGCTGGTGGCAAAGAAATTATAGACTGCTTCAGATTGCCTGTAATGAAGAACTTCATCGCATGATATACCTGCATTCCTGCTTAAATAAATCATTATGAACAGCAGACAAGCCGAGCTGATGTAAAATATATATTTCAGTCCGTTTTGTGACATTACTTTCCGGAAGTATCGTCATAGAATTTCCTGATAAAATAGACCGGGCGGTTTTGTGATTCCTTGTAATTCCTGAAAATGTACTCACCCAGCACTCCCAGGAAAACAAGCTGAACAGAACCAAGGAAATAGATGCTCAGCAATATGGATGACCATCCCGGAACAGCTGTTCCGGTCGCTTTTGCTATAATTACATAGATGCCTGCGCCCATGAAAATTATGGTGCCGATTGCACCCAGTATAAGACAAAACCTCACAGGGAACCTTGAAAATGAAAAAATTGCATCAGAAGCCAGTGAGAACAACTTCCTGAAGGTCATCTTGGGTTTACCTCTGAATCTTTCCTCCCTAACATATTCAACATCTCCGTGCCTGAATCCGATATAGCTCCTTAAACCCGGCAGATAGCGCACTTTTTCTTTCATCAACAGGAGTGCGTCAACGGCAGCTCTTTTCATCACTGAATAATTACCGTAATCACCCATTGAACTTACTTCACCAATACTCCTGAAAATCGTGTGGAACAGCGTGGCATAAAGGTCACGGCTCTTTACTCCTTTTCTCCCGGTCCTTTTTGCGCTGATAATATCATAATCTTCCTCTTTTACTTTGCGATACATCACAGAAAGCAGCTCCGGCGGATCCTGGAGGTCCCCATCCATCATTGCCACGATCCCGCCCCTTGCGTACTCAAGTCCGGCAGTATAAGCTGCCTGGTGTCCGAAATTCTTTGAGAGGGATAACAGCTTGATCCTGGCGTTCTTTTCCCTCCAGGCAAGAATGAAGGCAACACTCTGATCTGTGCTTCCGTCATCAACAAAGATCAGTTCATAATCCTTTGAAAATGATTCAACTGCTGATACTGTGCGTTTGATAAGCTCGTCAATCAGCTTCTCTTCATTGAATATGGGGATGACAAGAGAAAACATGTTTACTTTAATCTTGCAAGTGCAAACTCCACATCGTCACTCAATTCAGGATCAGAAGCCAGGGCTTTAATAGCGGGGATACAGTAATCAGTTCCCATCCAGCTGAGCTCCCTGAGGATAAGCTTCTTTGCATCATCAGATGCTTCTTCATTCTTAAGTATGCCAACCATTTTCTTTTCCAGTTTCAGAAGTGTTTTTTCATTTCCGGCAGCATTTCTTATCTGGCTTTGCAGGTATGTAAAATACTTCGTACTTTTTTCAATATCGTAATTCCCAAGGTTATCAAATACCTCTTCATATGTTATGCTTTTAAAACCAGGCCGCAGAACTGCTCCTGCCGCAGTCGGGAAATCAAAAGGCGCTTCCTGTGTTACATTTCCTGTGACAGCCCATTCAGCTCCCCTTTGCAGAGTAACTATGAATCCTGCGCAATGCAGAGCGTTATTCTCCTTATCATCAGGTGTGCCGATCATTGTGATGAAGATTCTTCCCTTTCCGAAATTTCGCGCCAGGAGGACAGGTTCTCTCCTGCCTGTGCTAAAGTATGAATTATCAAGGCTGACTGTGGCAAGAACCCGGGTATCTTCACCGGCAGGTTTCAGTCCCTGGACAATCACATCATCAGGATGGAGCCATCTCACAGGCAATCCTTTTGTAACCGGGTGATCAATCTGGGCTGTCCTGACTTCAAAGCTTCGTCTTTCAGAGATCTTAACTGAATCAGAAACAACTGCGCCGGGATTGCTCTCAGAGTTGTATGCTACCAGACCTCCACCGTTATTCACATAATCAATCAGCGACGCATTAGTTGTTTCAGAAAATGCATCACCTTCATAATCAAGCACAACCAGGTCGTACTTTGAAAAGTCGGGTTTGAACCCCGACATATCTTCTCCCTTTGAGGGAGTGGCTATTATTGTTGATGAGAATAAATCCGTCTCATCAAGTATCTGTTTCAATGACTCAGAGCTTACTCCCCAGTTATGGTCACTTTGTCCGGTTATTATCAGTGCTTTATACTGAGGTGCTTTTCTGCATGAAGGCATAATCGCCACCAGGGCAGCTGCCAGAAGATATATTAAATATTGCTTTCTCATTTCTTTTAATATTAAACGGTTGGTAAACTCCATGGCTTGCGGTAAGGTCTGCCAAGAAGCCGGCTTGCTCTTTCATTTCCGGCGATTGTCTCGTTCACGGGATCCCAGTGGATGGTTTGCCCTGTTTCCATTGCTATTTCTCCGAGCAAACCAACTGAAATGGCACGATATGCAGGTTCAATTGGGGCTATAGCCTGCGTTCCTGTGCGGACACTGTCAACAAAATTCTGCCAGTGGTTTTCGCTTTTATAAAGATGAATTTCATTTTCTCCGATAACCTCTTCAAGGATTTTAGGATCAGAAGAAGTGAGTATATTACCCCTGTCGGTATGCACCCATCCCAGGTCGCCGTACCATGTTGTCCCCATGCCATGTTCCAAACGTGAAGCGTTTACCACCCTCATTTCTATGCCGCCGGCATATTTGCACAGAAAATCATATTCAACGGGAACATTGTAAATGCCCTCCATCGGGTAGACTCCGGTTCCTGTTACTTCCACAGGACCGGTATGTTCAAGTCCTGCCCCCCAGTTTGCAATATCAATATGATGTCCTGCCCAATCTGTCAGCTGGCCGCCGGAGTAGTCAAGCATCCATCTCCAGTTCCAGTGCGATACTCCCCTGTACGGCACCTCAGGAGCCGGACCAAGCCACATTTCCCAGTTCATTTCAGGAGGAACTTCCTGTACCGGAGGAGTTCCTATTCCCCTGCCTCCGTCTGGTAAGCCCACTTCTATAAACTTTATTTTACCTATCCTTCCGTTAATGACAAGTTCAGCACCTCTCCGGAAATGAGCCTGCGAACGCTGCCAGCTGCCTGTCTGCCAGATAATGTTATTCTTTTTGACAGCAGCAACGATGGTCTGCCCGTCTTTTATAGTGCGGCATATTGGCTTTTCACCATATACATTAAGCCTTTTATTTACTGCTTCGGTATAGATTATCCCGTGCCAATGGTCAGGCAATGCTATTGATACTGCATCAAGCTTTTCCTTTTCAAGGAACTCCCTGAAATCTCCGTATGTACGGCAGTCAGTGTTCTTGTTTGCCTTATCCACCGTCTCTTTTGCTTCTGCAAGGTGCTTTGAGTCAACATCGCATACAGCAACAAACTGAACCGCATCCTTAAGATCCAGGAAATCCCTCAGATTCGACATACCCTGTGATCCTGTTCCGATCGCTCCTATGATAACCCGGTCGCTCGGCGGTCTCTTTCCTCCCATTCCAAGCGCTGAAGCCGGAATGATGTTCGGTATTATGAATACCCCGGCTGCTGCAGCAGCCGATCTCCTGACAAAAACTCGTCTGGTTGTTTTTTGTGTCATATATTTCAGATTATTTGTCCTTTATATAATGGTTTAACAGTACTTATCACCGGTGTTCCGGGAACCGGAGTTTCAAAAACCATATCAACAGGTCCGAATTCCAGCCTGGAAGGACCGAGGTCCATATCTGATTTGAATATCTCATCCCAGGTAACTCCGCGACCCGTATAGGCTGCTGTTCTTCCCATAATGGCCGTGAGCGTTGAGAGAGCCGTCTGTTCTGCTTCATTTACGTAATTGCCTGTCCTGATCGCGTATACCAGGTGCATATGCTCCTGGACATACGGAGGTATGACAGTCTGATTCATCTGATTTCCGGTCTCGTCCAGGGGATATTCAAATTTCCATATCACATTTCCGTCAAGGTCCCAGATCGTATTCTGGCAGTTGGTATATCCTTCGGTTCCCATAATTAGTTCACCTGTGGCGTTTGCACAGCTGTCTATCTGGCGGCACATGCTGTGAGAGCTTACACCATTCCCATAGTCAAAATCAATGCTGAAGAAATCATACTGGTCGCCGGTAATTCTCCTGTGCCTTCCGCCATAACCAACAGCCCGTTCAGGGTGTTTGCCCATGAACCAGTTTATTACATCTATATTATGAACATGAGTATCAAGAATATGGTCGCCGCAGAGCCAGCAGAAGTTGTTCCAGTTCCGGATCATATATTCCATATCATTCCATCCCGGCTCCCGTTCCCTGAACCACACATGGTCCTGGTTCCAGAAAGCCCTGGCGGATGTGATTTTTCCTATAGCTCCCCCGGCAACCCGTTTGTACGTCTCAATATAATCCTCCTGGTGGCGGCGCTGCGTCCCTGTTACAACATTCAGCCCGATGGCTTCAGCCTTCTTTCCTGAAGTTATTATTGAACGGATACCTACGGGATCAACAGCCACAGGCTTTTCCAGGAACACATGTTTTCCAGTCGTCACTGCTTCAAGGAAATGATCGGGACGGAACTGCGGAGGTGTTGCAAGCAATACCACATCGAGATCAGGAAGAGCCATCAGCTTCTTATATCCGTCAAATCCTGCAAAACAGTTTTCTGCAGGTATCGGGAGGTTGAAAGATGCAAACCGTTCACGGCATGCATCTATTTTATCCTGGAACACATCAGCGAGTGCAACGATCTCAAGATCCGGTCCGGAGCTGATAAAATTAATTGCAGCACCAGTACCTCTTGCTCCAGCCCCCACGAGTCCTGCCCTCAGTTTCTTCCCTGCAGGAGCTCCCTTAAGCACCGGCGGCAGTTTCAGTTCACTGTAATCAGGTTTCCTCCTGCAGCCTGAAGCCAGCATCCCGGCACCGGCAATGCCTATCCCTGTAAGTGCTGCTGTTCCGATAAATTTTCTTCTGTCAATATTCTTCATGATTATTAATGTATCTTTTTAAAACCCACCCCAACCCCTCCCGGGAGGGGATCTCTCCTGAAATAATTTAGTTTATGACTGAACTGTCAACCTCACAAACCACCCTGAATCCCACGTCAATACAATCGGAATACCACCAGATGCTCTTAGGCATCTGAGGATCCGTCACGAGCCACTCTTTTGTTCTTGTGTAATCGCGTGCAGCGCTCCTGACATCCTTTGCATCGCTCTTGAATGATCCTCCCCTGATCACATGCTCCTGCCCCTTTGCAGGTCCTCGCGGATCATTTCCCGTGGAATCGGCGGAATAGAAATCGGATGAGTAGAAATCAAAGCAGAATTCTGCCACGTTACCTGACATATTCTTCAGTCCAAATGGATTCTCTTTCACCGATGAGGGTTCTGCTGTTTTTGCCGAACTGTTCAGGCTGTAAATTACTCTTGATGAAATAATTCCGGTGTCAGGACGGATCAATTTCTTCAGGAAACCTACTGAGGAGTAGTCCTTCGGTTCGCCTTCAAAATAGTAAGGTGTCCGGGTTCCTCCCCTGCAAGCATATTCCCATTCTGCTTCAGTGGGCAGACGGTATTTTTTGCCGGTAACCCGTGAAAGCCATCTGCAGTAGACGTTTGCAGCGTGCCACGACATGGTTATCGCCGGGCGGGATCCTTTTCCCCATCCCTGGTCAGGTGCTCCCCACGGGGGTGTTGCTCCGCTGATGGCATCGGTTTTCAGGTTGCTTACGACCTGTCCTTCGGTTCTTCCCTGTGAGCTTGTTGCCCTGAAGAATGCGAGATACTCATCCCATGTCACCTCAGCTTTGGCAATCCAGAACCGCGATACTTTAACCTCTCTTGCCGGACCTTCATCAGGATCTCTCAGTGATTCATCATCAGGGCTTCCCATTGTGAATGTACCTCCGGGCAGAGCGATCATTTCAAATGAAATCCTGGTACCCGGAATCATTTCTGTATAGTTTTCAAACCCAGCAACTTTTGCAGGTTCTGAAAAAGGAGGTTCAGTGGATGTTTTGGTAACGCCAAAACTGGTATCATGATCATGCAGCACTGCATTCTTATCGAAGTGACCGACTGTCAGGTGGCAGTTGATACAGTTCAGCGGATCCGTGCTGGTTGTATAGAAAAGGTGGGCATTGCCCCCATTGACTGACAGCGTCGCCGGGAAAAGATTCTCGTGGCAATCGAGACATGATTTTTCGTAAACAAACTCCTTTGCATTTTCAAGCAGTTTTTTCTTTTCCCAGTCAATTTTTGCACTATCCTTGAAATAATACCCATAAGCATCCTTCAGTCCATGCTTAGCCTTGGCAAAGAGGTATCCCTGGTTTTCGGGAGGCAGATGACATTGCACGCAGTGAACAATTGTCCCTGATGAATTATTATAATGTGTTGACAGTTTCCAGCTCTGATCTGCATGCGGATGGATATGGCATGACATGCAGTATTTATCGGTTGATGTGTGTTTCATCACTTTCCCTCCGGAGATGAAAAGAATGATACACAGCACAATCCCAAAAATAAAGAACCAGAGCTTTGTTTTGCGGCTTAGAGAAGCCCTCCTGCGATAGTTATAATTCATTTCCCCTGCATATCAAAAACCTGTTAAAGTTAATTGATTGCGGGACTTTGTGATATTAAATCAGGATTTTTTTAAGTCTTTTTAAGACACGCTCAGAATCTCCTTGTATATCCGTGACAGTAAGGCACCTTACCGTTATTAAAGTAATAATCCTGGTGATAATCCTCTGCATCAAAGAATTCGGATGCTTTAGTTAATGCCGTTGCTAATTTGTATCCCTTGTCAGCCAGTATCTTAAGATTCTTTTCAGCAATCTTCTTCTGGTCATCATTCATATAGAAGATCTCTGAACGGTACTGATCGCCCAGGTCAGGACCCTGTCCCCCTACCTGGACAGGATCGTGAATTTCAAGAAAAAGCCTGAGAAGCTTCTCATAGTTAGTTTTTTCCGGATCATAAATTATTTTGACCGCCTCAGCATGGCCTGTCTTTCCGGTACATACCTCCTTATATGACGGGTTCCTGATATGACCGCCTGTATAACCAGAGGTCACAGAGATCACTCCCGGCTCTTTCTGCAGGAAGTACTCAACACCCCAGAAGCATCCTCCTGCAAAAATTGCAGTGCCATATCTTCCTTCCTCAACTATTGCAGGTATAAAGTCGAGAGAAACGGAGTTGACGCAATGCCGGATATTCTTCAGGGTCATTTCCTCACCTGTAAATACATGTCCGAGGTGGGCACCGCATGATGCACAGGTGATCTCTGTTCTCCTGCCGTCGGGATCAGGAGATCTTTTTACAGCACCCCTGATCTCATCGTCAAAGCTTGGCCAGCCGCATTCTGATTCAAACTTTGCTGATGAATAATAGAGCGCTGCCCCGCATTTCCTGCAAACGTAGGTGCCTTTCTCCCTGTGATCGGTATATTTACCTGTAAAGGGAGCTTCCGTCCCTTTATTATTAATGACATATGATTCAGCCTTGCTGAGATCATTGAAAGGCAGCTTTTCCTGTGAGAATGATTTTGTGACCATTATGAATGATATTGCGAGTATTGTTAATATGTACCTCATAAGTTCCGTTTATGAAGAACAACAAAATTATCACAAAAATGTTGAACCACAGCATTGGTATACTTTTTGAACTATTTTCAACGTTTACTTGTTTAAATAATAGTTGAAGGAACCGGAGCCGGAAAAAGAAAAAATGTCAGCAATTAATTTCCGGCATAAAGATTGTTTTTAAAATGAAAAGTTTATTTTTGTAATCTATTAATATATATTCTGTATGAAAAAATTTGCTGTTATACTGTTAATTACTTTTGTAACTGCACTGGTCGTAAGCTCGTGCAACAAGGAAGCATGTCCGGCATACAGTCAGGCAGATACCGAGCAGGCAGGTCATGTCGGCTGAAACCTGAGTTTCCCCACATTTTATAAGTGAGCTCATATGAAAAAGCTGCTTATAATAGCGGTTGTGTTATTATTTGGTGCAGTCTCTCTGACTGCCCAGGGGGAGATAGATAAACAACAAAAAGTGTTTTTCCGGAACGAAAGGTCGTTTGCTCTCATACTCAACTCCGACGGGTATGGCTTAAACTACCGTGAGGCAAAAAGAATTGATTACCTTAATAAGCGTCTTCTTGAAATAGACCTGGGCACTTTCCGGCATCCTAAAGAATATAAAGTCACCAATGCCTATGCCCAGACAGCTGCTTCATTTGTTTTCGGGAAACTCAATTCGGTGATGTACCTGAGAGGAGGAATAGGGCATCAGCATGAAATATTCCAGAAAGCAGATCAGGGCGGGATCGCAATAAGATATTTCTATTCAGCAGGTCCGGTATTATCACTTTATAAACCAATCTATTACAAGGTTTTATATCTTATCTCATCAACAACAAGCACCTACGGAACCAGGGAAGAGAAATTTGAAGTATCGATTCATCAGCCTGGTGATATTTACTCCAGGGCATCATTTACAAGGGGATTAGAAGAGATCAGGGCGCTTCCCGGACTATATGCCAGAGGCGGTTTTAATTTTGAATACAGCAGGCAGGACAAGATCATACATGCCATTGAAATCGGAAGTCAGATAAATGCCTTCCCTAAAGAAATTCCGATCATGGCGAGCCCTGACAACAAAGCGATTTTTTTCTCGTTATTTGTCAGTTACAGGTTAGGTGTCATCGTAGACCCTCTTCATCCGGAGGAGACAAAGCTCTCAACGCTTTTCAGAAGGAAAAAGAGCTTCTGATCAATTCAGTTCCTTGTTATTTTCCGGGAAATTGTTACATTTGCTGTTCGATTTATTAACCCTAATAATTATACGTTTATGTCAAAAATTAAAGTTGGTATCAATGGTTTTGGCAGGATCGGCCGGCTGGCCTTCAGGGCTGCCCTTAAAAGGAACGATATAGAAATAGTCGGGATCAACGACCTCCTCGATGTGGATTACATTGCTTACATGCTCCTTTACGATACAATGCATGGCAAATTCGACGGCAAGGTGGAAGTTAAGGATGGCAAGCTTGTTGTAAACGGACAAGGCATCCGCGTAACTAACGAGAAAGAACCGGCTGGCCTGAAATGGAATGAGGTTGGCGCTGAATATGTGCTTGAATGCACAGGTCTTTTCCTTACGAAGGAAACTGTTATGGGTCATATCACTGCAGGTGCAAAGAGGGTTGTGATGTCAGCTCCCTCAAAGGATGATACACCGATGTTTGTAATGGGTGTTAACCATAATAAATACAAAGCCGACATGCAGTTTGTATCAAATGCCTCCTGCACAACCAACTGTCTTGCCCCTGTCACCAAGGTCCTCCACGATAATTTCGGTATTATTGAAGGTCTTATGACAACCGTTCATTCAACTACGGCAACGCAGAAAACAGTTGACGGGCCTTCGAAGAAGGACTGGAGAGGCGGACGTGCCGCATCAGGAAACATCATCCCTTCATCAACAGGTGCTGCCAAGGCAGTTACCAAGGTTATCCCCGAACTGAAAGGTAAACTCACAGGTATGGCATTCAGGGTTCCAACCCTGAATGTATCTGTTGTTGACCTGACCTGCCGCCTTGAGAAACCTGCCAGCTACGAGGATATCAAGAACGCTATGAAAGCTGCTTCTGAGGGTCCGCTCAAAGGAATCCTGGGATATACAGAAGATCAGGTTGTCTCCAGCGATTTTAACGGCGATCCGCGCACTTCTATTTTTGATGCGGGAGCTGGAATAGCGCTTAACGATAATTTTGTGAAGATAGTGGCATGGTACGACAATGAGTGGGGCTACTCATGCAAGCTTCTCGACCTCATTGCCCATATGAACACTGTGAAATAACAGCTTGAATATCATAAAATATAACAGGGGACCTGCTGCAGGTCCCCTTTTTATTTTACCCCTGAATCCCCCAAGGGGGACTTATTATGTACTTTTATCCGCTTCCCCCCTTTGGGCCGGCTGGGGGTAAAGTTTATACTATCATTTCTATCTGAAGGGGTATTCCGGCTGTGTCGCGATAATGTTCACCAAGCTCAAGCATCGCCTCGTCATCCTCTTCATAAAGCCATTTCATCTTCACGTCGTTCCCGGAACGCCCGTAACTGGTCAGCCTTTTCAGGATCTCATAAAGATACTTTGACGATCCGCTGTTTATATATTCAAGCTGAACGTTGATATCAAGTGCTTTATTCTTCTCAAAATGGAGAGTAATCCATTCATCAAGACGCCTGAATATCAGTTCAGGATTTTCAGGTATTGAACGTCCTACAAGTTCAAGCAGGTTGGTATCAGGATAATAAGCAATACCCGGACAATTCTTTAATTCTTCCTGAATAACATGTTTTTCCATATTCATAATTTTATTCGTATCGTAAAGCTTCAATTGGATCTATATTTGCGGCTTTCAGCGCAGGTGCATAACCTGATACAATTCCGACAATAAAGCAAACCACTACACCCATTATCACCCACAGCCATGGAATTAGAAAATCTGATTTCAGCAATGATGATACTATATTGCCGATAAGGATTCCAAGAATTATGCCAAACACTCCGCCCATCTGTCCGATCAGCACCGACTCAAAAAGGAACTGGTTTTTTATTGTCCTCGGTTTGGCACCTATGGCTTTTCTGACACCTATTTCCCTCGTACGCTCTGATACCGAGACTAGCATTATATTCATCAGTCCGACAGCAGCTCCGAAAAGTGTTACCAGACCTATTATTGTAGCGGCAAGGGTTATAAACTTGATGTTTTTGAGGAGCAGCGCCACTAAATTATCGCTCTTTGTCACATTGAAATCTGATTCATCCCTTGGATCCAGGTTGCGTACTATTCTGAAAACTGCTTCAGCCTCACCCGTCATAATATCCAGGGTTGCAGGATTAACAGGCATTACTGATATGTTATAATTCATGTTCGGAACCGAGAAGTACTGCCTGGCGGTTGTAACAGGAATAAAACAAACATTATCAGTATTGATGGCACTGGCACCTTTGCTCTTTAGTATCCCCGCCACAACAAATTTCAGACCGGCAACGGAAACTTCCTTCCCTAACGGATCAGTGCCGGTGGTAAAGATGTCACCGGCTATCCCTGAGCCTATAAGGATAAGTCTTCTGTTAAGCTGTATCTCGTCGGGGCTGAAATTCCTTCCTGATGTTATTTCATATCCTGAAACTGCCAGGTAATTCTCATCCACACCGGAGAGGTAGATAGTCGGATTTGTCTCTTCCGATCCGTATTTGACCGTTGTCCCGGCGGAAGCCAGGAAAGAAACTGAAACAATGGCAGGTTCTTTAAACTTTTCCTTGAATTCCGTTGCCTCCCGGTACGATATCCTGGAGTGATTCTTAATCCTGTATGCACTCTCACCGTTAACCAGTATATTCATTCCTCGTGACGTGATTGTAAATGAATTTGCACCCATCATCGTGAACTGGTTCGTGAGGGACGATTTTATGGCATCTATAGCCGTAAGTATACCGACGAGGGCCATTATGCCGATAGCAATAATACAGATAGTAAGGACAGTCCTTACCCTGTTTGATCTGATGGCACGGAACGAGATCCTTAAATTCTCCCAGAAAAGCCCTATCCTGAGGTACCTGAGCTTCTGCATAAATTACTTTCTCAAAAAAATAAAAGTACAACTTTTTTCCATTCAAGAGATGTCATATGCTTAATTATTGTTCAGACATGGATAATGTAACCGCTCCGCGGTTCTATACTCCAGGATTGCATCTGGCATCGGATTCGTAGTAACCGCACCATGCTTATTTGATTAAATCCAGTAGGGATTACATTTTTACCAGATAAATGGATCATAATTAGTCGAGAACCCTGGAGGGGTTCCACAAATGGATAAAAAAGAACTTTTTAAAAAAATAATTAAGATTTTAGTTGCATAACTAAATTCTTCGTTGTATATTTGCTTTTATGGAGTCTTTAATTTAAAGACATAAAATATATCAGCTATGAGAGAACTGACAAGAGCAGAAGAACAGGTGATGCAGGTACTCTGGAAAATCAGGAAGGGATTCGTCAAGGATGTCCTTGAACGCTTTGATGATCCAAAGCCTGCATACAATACGGTAAGCACTATAATAAGGATCCTGCAGGATAAGGGCTTCGTGAACCATAAAGCCTATGGAAGAACCCATGAATATTATCCTGTAATATCCAGGGATCAGTATTCCAAATCGCATCTCAGCTCGTTTGTGAACAACTATTTCTCAAACTCGTTCGGGAAGATGGTAAGCTTCTTTGCCAGGGAGAAAGAGATCTCTGTCAAAGAGATGGAGGAGATCATGAAGATCATGGATGGTGAAGTAAGAAAACAAAAAGCTGAAAGATGAATACCTTATTTATATATATGATCAAAGCCGCTTTTTACCTGGCAGCATTTTACCTGTTATATTCAGTACTTCTGAGCAGGGATACCCTGTACAGGCGTAACAGGGCATTCATCCTCTTCTCAATTATATCTTCACTTATTCTGCCGTTGATAACTATCCAGACGAACAGACCTGTAAACCTGTTTTTTGGCAAGACACTTACAGAAGTCCTGATCACCGGTTCAAACGGCAGGTCAGTATTCGCTGTCACGGATAATAATGCAATGGAAGCTCAGAAACTCATACTTCTTATTTACCTGACAGGACTTTTAATATTTATCGTCAAGCTCATTATAGATCTGTCTGAACTTACAGTTCTCATTGCCAGAAACAAAAGAAGAAGCCATATTATAAGGTTCAGCGGACTGAATACTGCAGGATTCTCAGCTCTGGGACAGGTTTTCATAAATTCAGCTTTATCCGAAGAAGATGCAGAAGAGATTAAAAGGCATGAGCAGAAGCATCTTGACCACTATCATTTTCTGGATATAATCTTCGTTGAGATCATTAAGGCACTCCAGTGGTTCAATCCTTTCATTCACCTGTTTGACAGATCATTAAGAGCGGTCCATGAATACCAGGCGGATGAAGGGTGCCTCAAAACCGGGATGCCGGTAATAAATTACCAGAGACTGATAATGAGTCAGGTTTTTAAGTCGAAAGCATTTACTGCCACTAACAGTTTTTCCAATCCAACACTAATTAAAAAACGAATGATCATGATGACCAAAGAACGCTCAAGGATGCTGGCGAACCTCAAACTTCTGATGGTTCTGCCGGTAATTGCAGTCGTAATGATTGGCTTTTCTTCATGTAAGGATAAAGCCAAATCAACAGGAACTGCTTCAGAAGAAATCGCACCCCCGCCGCCACCTCCTCCTCCGCCAGTTTCTGATAAAAAGGTTGTTGCAGGACAACCCGTGCCGGCTGATGCTCCGCCTCCTCCTCCTCCGCCGCCGCCGCCGTATGAAATCAAAAACGGTGATACATTGTGGGTCTATGTCGATCAGATGCCCCTGTTCAAAGGAGGAGATTCAGAATTGCTTAAGTATATTGCTGAAAACACCATCTACCCTGAATCAGCCAAGGAGAATAAAATACAGGGAAAAGTGATTGTCGGATTTGTGGTCAACAGAGATGGTACTGTGAGCAATGTTAAAATTGAAAAAGGAGTTAATCCTGATCTTGATGCAGAAGCATTAAGAGTTGTAAAATCACTTCCGTCATTTGAGAAGCCAGGGATAAACAACGGGCAACCTGTTGATGTCTGGTACAGGGTTCCGTTAACATTTACGCTCAGATAATTCATTTCTGACTTATAAACTTCCGGAAAACCAGCTTTTAAGAAAGGCTGGTTTTTTTGTAACCTCACCCCCTCACATATAAGCCCCTCCCTCCTGGGGGAGGGGTTGGGGAGAGGTATATTTTCCTAAATTTGCTCATCAATCAATCAGACATGAATCTAAGTAAAAGAATTGCAGCTTTCTCATCCCTCGGAGAGATACTCAGGGATACGCTGGCCGGGAAGCAGACAGATTTTACTTCAAGGCTAGCTCAGCTTATTGAAAACCAGCAGCAAATTAATCCATGGTTCACTCCCGAAAATGTAAGGATGGCAGTAAGTGCTGTTGCCAGGATACTGGACACTGATAACCTGAACAAATGGTGCGCCTCATATCCTCAGCTGAAAGAGGAATCAAAACCTCTGAAAGCCGGAGTGATCATGGCAGGGAACATACCTCTTGCAGGCTTCCATGATTTCATTGCTGTACTGATAACAGGTAATGGTATAATTGCCAAAACAAGTGCAAAAGATAAGGACCTGATCGTTTTAATAAGTGATATTCTGTGCAAGGTTAATCAGGAATTCTCAGGCAGGATAGAAATTACTGACGGAGCTATATCAGGATTTGATGCTGTTATTGCAACCGGCAGCGATAACAGTTCACGATATTTTGAATACTATTTCGGCATGTACCCTAATATTATAAGGAAGAACAGGAACAGCATTGCATTTATTGACGGATCGGAATCAGATGATGAATTAAAGGCTCTCGGCACTGATATATTCTCATATTTCGGACTTGGCTGCAGGAATGTTTCAAAGATATATGTCCCGGAGGGTTACGATCTGAAAAAAATGATAAGTTGCTGGAGTTCATTTTCCGGCATAATAAATCATAACAAGTATGCAAACAACTATGATTATCATAAAGCTGTTTTTCTGGTCAACAAGGAGAAGTTCATTGACGCAGGTTATCTGCTTTTAAGGGAGCATGCCGGATTATCTTCACCTGTGGCTGTTCTTTACTATGAATTTTACAGAACCCCGGACAAATTCAGACAGCAGATCCAGTATATGACTGACAAAATCCAGTGTATTGTCGGACATGACGGAGTTCCTTTTGGCAAAGCACAAATGCCTTTCCTGTGGGATTATGCTGACGGAGTTGATACGATTGAATTTCTTCTAAAAAAAAACAGCATGGGAATATTGTAATCTAAAAAATATTATATTGCACCCGTCGAATTCAAATATGTCATGGTTTACAGATTTGTTGTGTTATCAGATGAGGATGAGTCGTTTGTGAGGGAATTTGAATTTCTTGAATCACACACTTTACTGGATTTCCATAATATGCTGCAGGACGAACTGGAGTTCGACAAATCACAAATGGCATCATTCTATCTGGCAACGGATAACTGGGAAAAGGAAGAGGAGTTTACCCTGTTCGATATGGGGACAGGTTCTTCAACCATGGAGGTGGCCGTGCTGGAGGATATTATTTTCCGCAAGAACCAGAAGCTTCTGTATGTCTTTGACTTCTTCAACGACAGGGGTCTTTTTGTTGAATATACAGGTGAGTCAAAAGAGATTGACAGCCGCGAATACCCGTCCTGCACAAATTCGAAGGGAATTCCTCCGAAACAGGTTGTGTTCGGAAGCAGTTCAAGAAAACTCTATAATAACATAGTCGTTTCAGAAGACGACGAGGATGAAGATGAAACCGAAGTGGATGACCTTTTCCTCAACGGCGAGGATGAAGAATCGCTTCCTGACTTTGAGAATGAAGAGCCCATGAGCGAGGACGAGGAATAGCCTCTTCACGGAAAATCTCCCATGAATAATACCTTAATAGTCCTTATCGGACCGACCTGCGTCGGGAAGACGGATGTTTCAATTGCTGTCGCCAGTCATTTCAGTTGCGAGATCATCTCTGCAGATTCCCGTCAGTTCTACAGGGATATGAAAATCGGAACAGCTGTCCCTTCAGAAGATCAGCTTGCTGAGATCAAACATCATTTTATACGGTTCCTCCAGGTAACAGATTATTACAGCTCAAGTCTTTTCGAGAGAGACGTACTTAAAATTCTGCCCGCTCTTTTCGAAAAGAACAAAGTAGTCGTGATGACAGGCGGATCAGGATTGTACATCGACGCAGTCTGCAACGGCATTGATGATATCCCTGATGCTGATCCTCATATCCGGGAAAAATATACAGCAAAATATAAGGAAGAAGGCATTGCAGGTCTTCGTCTTGCACTGAAGATACTTGATCCTGAACATTATGATCAGGTTGACCTGAAAAATCCTAAAAGGATAATCAGGGCGCTTGAAATATGTGAAACAACAGGTCTTCCATATTCATCTTTCCTGACAAAGCAAAAGCAGGCCAGAGATTTCCGCATTATCAAAGCCGGACTTGAAAGACCCAGGAAAGAGCTCTATGAAAGAATCAATGCACGTGTGGATGAAATGATCTCCAACGGTCTTGAAAAGGAGGCTGAAAGTCTTTATGAAATGAGGCATTTAAATGCCCTGAACAGTGTGGGATATAAGGAGTTTTTTGATTTTCTTGAGGGGAAGATATCAAAGGATAAGACAATTGAACTAATTAAACGGAATACCCGGCGCTATGCAAAACGTCAGATGACCTGGTGGGCCAGGGATAAGGAGATAAAATGGTTCAACCCAGAAGATTTGCAGGAGATTATCAATTATGTCTCAGTTAACCTGGATTGATCAAATGAAATCCCCTCCTTGGAGGGGTTGGGGGTGGGTTGGGTTTTTAGCTACAATAACCCACCCCTTGCCCCTCCCGAGAGGGGATTTACTAATGATGTATTTTAATTCAGCCTCTTCAGTTTTCTTATCGTACCTGCAGGATCTTTTGAGCTGAATACCGAGTTACCTACCACAAGTACATTGACACCGGCCTCTATAAGTTTACAGGCGTTATTTGAGTCAATGCCTCCGTCGACTTCGATCAGCACCTTATGCCCTCCGTCATCGATCATTTTCCTCAGTTCAGCAATCTTGCTGTAGCTTTCCATGATGAACGACTGCCCTCCGAAACCCGGATTGACTGTCATAATTAATACCATGTCAATATATGGAAGCATGTTTTTCAAAAGCATTACCGGAGTATGAGGATTGAGAGCCACACCCGCCTTCATCCCAAGATTGCGGATCTCGGTAACTGTTCGCTGCAGATGAACGCAGGCTTCATACTGAACGGTGAGGATAGCTGCGCCGGCATCACGGAAACGGGCAAGGTACCTGTCAGGGTCAACGATCATCAGGTGGACATCCAGGGGTTTTTCAGCAATTTCCCTTACATGCTCAACTACCGGGAAGCCGAACGAAATGTTCGGGACGAACACTCCGTCCATGATATCGAGATGGATCCAGTCGGCTTCACTTTTATTTACCATCCTGACATCTTTTTCCAGGTTTCCGAAATCAGCAGCCAGGAGCGAGGGAGAAACGATATGGTCCATTGATGTGTATTTTTATCCCAGGTATGTTTTCAGTATTCTGCAGCGTGTGGTGAATTGTATCCTCTTTATGGCTTTTTCCTTTATCTGGCGGACGCGTTCACGTGTAAGGTTGAGCTCCTCTCCTATCTCTTCAAGAGTAAACGGATGTTTCATGCCGAGTCCGAAATAAAGCTTTAGCACTTTTGATTCGCGCGGCGAAAGAGTGCTCAGGGCTCTCTCTATTTCGAATGCAAGCGACTCGTTGATGAGATTTTTATCAGGACTGGGTGCGTCACTGCTCTGGAGCACATCATACATGGTGTTATCCTCTTCGGAGCTGAGGGGAGCATCCATGCTGACAGTCCGGCCGTTTGTTTTCAGTGATTCCTTCACATCCTCAGGGATCATCTCAAGCATATCACCGATCTCCTGGGATGAAGGCTCCCTTTCAAATTCCTGTTCGAGCCGGGCAAAAGCCCTGTTGATCCTGTTTATCGAACCGATCTTGTTAACCGGCAGCCTTACGATCCTTGCCTGTTCTGCCAGTGCCTGAAGAATTGCCTGGCGTATCCACCATACGGCATATGAGATGAATTTGAATCCCCTTGTCTCGTCAAAACGCTGAGCCGCTTTCATCAGTCCCAGGTTGCCCTCATTGATAAGATCAGGAAGGCTCATGCCCTGATTCTGGTATTGTTTTGCCACTGATACCACAAAGCGCAGATTTGCCTTTACAAGCTTTTTTAGAGCGTCATCATCGCCTGATTTGATTCTCCTTGCCAGGACTACCTCATCTTCAGGTGAAATAAGATCGACTTTGCCAATCTCCTGTAGATATTTGTCAAGAGAAGGGGTATCACGGTTTGTAACCTGTTTGGTAATCTTTAACTGACGCATTTACAGACCAAGGTTAGGTATTCAAAATTCCCCTCAGGAGGTACAATTTTAATAAAAAAATGGTCTCCTGCGACACTATGATGATAATTTTTTTTGAAAGATCATAGATTATTTATATATTGCAAGATTATTTTTCATCCTGAATATCAAATTATTAACTAATTTGATTTATTACCGTTGCATTTTTATAACATTTGACAGGAAATATTTGACCATTTTTATTTAATATTGCCCCGGTTTTTGGATTCATGATGCTTATCCACCGGGCATATCACAAAATCTTAACCCGGATTTCCATAAAAATCATTAAGATCTTTTAAATTCCAATTATCATTAGCAGTATGTATGACATTCTTGAATTAAGTAAGATGCTCCTGCCCGAACTAAGGGAGATAGCAAAAGAACTTAACATTAAAAAAGCTGAAACACTTAAGAAGCAGGATCTGGTATATAAAATCCTTGATCAGCAGGCGATTGAAGCTACTGAACAAAGCAACACCGCAAAACAGGAAAATAACGGATTCAGCAAACCGGCTGACAGAGTGAACCAGGATCGTGATTCCGGGATGAGAAGAGGTAAAAGACCAAGGACAAACAAGCCTCTGTTCAACCGGCCGCCCGAATCGGTCATGTCAGTGTCGCCCGACGACCTTAAACGGCCGGGCGAACAGCGGGATGACCAGAAAGAAGCTTCACCCCCTGCAGAAAAGCCTGAAGAGAAGCCTGATCCGTTCAGGATCCCGGATCCGCCAGCAGAAGAAAAGGGAGTTCCGTTCTGGATGGCCGGTCCCAAAAGTGATGCAAAAACTGAAAGAACAGAAAATCCGGAGCCGGAAAAACCTGAAATTGAACAACCGGAGGAAAAAGTCTATGAGCCGGCTCCCGAGATAATCCCTGAAGCACCTCCCGCTGCTGTTAATGATATCCCGGTTGAAGATATGAAACCTGCTGCTGATTTACCTTCCGAAGAAATTATCCCGGAAACACCCGTTTCCGAAGCTGTCCCGCAGGAAATTCCTGAACGGGAAGAAAAAAAGGAAAGACCATACGAATTTGAAGGTATTATATACAATACCGGCGTTCTTGAGATAATGCCTGACGGCTACGGTTTCCTCAGATCAGCCGACTATAATTACCTTAACTCGCCCGATGATATTTATGTTTCTCAGTCACAGATCAAATTATTTGGTCTTAAAACGGGTGACACCATCAAAGGAACAATCCGTCCTCCGAAGGAAGGTGAAAAATACTTCCCCCTTATCAAGGTGGACGAGATCAACGGAAGAAGTCCGGATTTTATCAGGGACAGGGTTCCTTTTGATTTCCTCACTCCTCTGTTCCCGAATGAAAAGTTTACCCTCTGCACCCCTGGTGAAGGAACATTGTCGGTAAGAGTAATAGATATGTTCACTCCTATCGGCAAAGGACAGAGGGGACTGATTGTCGCACAACCAAAGACCGGTAAGACTATCCTGCTTCAGGAGATAGCAAATGCGATCGCGAAATATCATCCCGAAGCATACCTTATGATCCTTCTCATTGATGAAAGACCTGAAGAGGTGACTGATATGGCCCGTAATGTTAAGGCAGAGGTAATTGCCTCAACCTTTGATGAGCCAGCTGAGCGTCACTGCCGTGTTGCCAACATCGTGCTTGAGAAAGCAAAGAGGCTGGTTGAATGCGGACATGATGTTGTGATCCTGCTCGATTCGATCACAAGACTTGCCAGGGCATTCAATACAACAGCGCCGGCATCAGGTAAGGTTCTGTCAGGCGGCGTTGATTCCAATGCCCTCCACAAACCAAAAAGGTTCTTCGGGGCAGCACGTAATATAGAAGATGGAGGCTCGCTTACCATACTTGCAACGGCACTTACCGAAACCGGTTCTAAAATGGATGATGTGATCTTTGAGGAATTCAAGGGAACCGGCAACATGGAGCTGCAGCTCGACCGCAAGCTTTCAAACAGGAGAATATTCCCGTCTATTGACATCCCGGCCTCAAGCACACGCCGCGAAGATCTTCTCCTGAACAAGAACATTATGCAGAAGATATGGGTGCTGCGCAACTATCTTGCCGATATGAATTCGCTTGAGGCTATGGAGTTCCTTCGCGACAGGCTGATGCAGGCAAAGTCAAACGAAGAGTTCCTCGTTTCGATGAACGGAGGATAACCGATTCCTGATATTAGTAAATTAGCAATCTGTTAATAAAATAACACTAAACCATATTATATACTTATTACAATGGCAAAAAAGAAATTCATAACATGCGACGGTAACCAGGCTGCATCGCACATTGCATATATGTTCAGCGAAGTTGCTGCCATATATCCGATCACGCCTTCATCAACCATGGCCGAGCTGGTTGATGAATGGTCAGCTAATGGTCTTAAAAATATTTTCGGGGAACAGGTCAAGGTTGTTGAGATGCAGTCGGAAGGCGGCGCATCAGGCGCTGTTCACGGAGCGCTGCAGGCAGGCGCCCTTTGTACAACTTTTACAGCTTCCCAGGGATTGCTTCTGATGATCCCGAATATGTATAAAATTGCTGCTGAGCTGCTTCCCGGTGTTTTCCATGTGAGCGCCCGGACAGTTGCCGCACATGCCCTTTCAATATTTGGAGACCACAGCGATATCTATGCTACCCGTCAGACAGGATTTGCGCTTCTCGCAAGCGGAAGCGTCCAGGAGATAATGGACCTTTCAGGCGTCGCCCACCTGTCGGCTATAAAATCAAGAATACCGTTCCTTCATTTCTTTGACGGATTCCGTTCATCAGCCGAGGTTCAGAAGATTGAGATGCTTGATATGGAAGATATGAAGAAACTGCTCGACTGGGAAGCCCTGAAGAGATTCCGTGACAATGCGCTTAATCCCGAGCATCCTGTAACAAGGGGTACAGCTCAGAATCCTGATATTTTCTTCCAGGCTAAAGAGGCTGTAAATAAATTTTACGAACCGGTGCCTGATGTTGTCAATTCATACATGAGCGAAATATCAAAGCTGACAGGAAGAGAATACAAACCTTTTACCTACTACGGTGCTCCTGATGCTGAAAATATAATTATTGCTATGGGTTCAATCACCGACACAACCAAGGAAGTTATTGATTACTTGAATGTTAAAGGTGAAAAGGCAGGTCTTATTTCGGTTCATCTTTACCGTCCGTTCTCTTCAAAGTATTTCTTCAATGTATACCCGAAGTCGGTTAAAAAGATATCTGTTCTCGACAGGACGAAAGAGCCCGGAGCACCTGGAGAACCTCTCTTCCTTGATATCAAGGAGATGTTCTATGACAGGACTGAAAAACCTCTTATCCTCGGCGGACGTTACGGACTCAGCTCAAAAGACACAACTCCGAGCCATATCCTTTCGGTATTTGAGAACATGAAGCTTAAAGAGCCGAAGAACCAGTTTACTGTAGGGATCGTTGATGATGTGACATTCAAATCTTTACCAATTCTTCCGGAAATACATGTTGCTCTCCCTGGCACTTATTCTGCCAAATTCTACGGACTTGGCTCAGACGGTACGGTTGGAGCAAACAAGAACTCAATAAAGATCATCGGCGATACAACCGACAAATACTGCCAGGCATATTTTGCTTACGATTCAAAAAAATCAGGAGGAATAACCACATCGCACCTGCGCTTCGGTGACAAACCGATCAGGTCGCCTTACCTGGTCAATACACCTGACTTCGTAGCATGCCATGTGCCATCGTATCTTGATAAATATGACATGCTGAAGGGTCTGAAAAAAGGCGGAACATTCCTTCTGAACTCGATATGGGATGGTGAGGAGACCAAAAAACGCCTTCCTGACCATATGAAGAAATATCTTGCAGAGAACAAGATCAACTTCTACATTATTAATGCAACAGCCATTGCAGAGGAGATAGGACTTGGCACAAGAACCAACACTATAATGCAGGCTGCATTCTTCAAGCTTGCCAGTGTGATCCCCTACGAGAAGGCAGAGGCTGAAATGAAAAAGGCTATCTACAAAACATACGGAAGGAAAGGCGAGAATGTTGTAAATATGAACTATGCTGCTGTTGACAAGGGAACAGAGGTAGATAAGGTAGATATTCCTGCCGAATGGGCTGGCATTAAAGTTGAAAAGCAGAAGGATACACGTGATATACCTGAATTCATCCGTGAGGTTATGGAGCCTATCAACAGGATGAAGGGTGATGATCTGCCTGTCAGTGCCTTCATTGGAAGGGAGGACGGCACATTCCCGGCAGGCACCACTGCTTATGAAAAAAGAGGTATAGCTGTGAATGTTCCTGAATGGCAGCCGGATGAATGTATCCAGTGCAACCAGTGCTCGTATGTTTGTCCTCATGCAGCCATCCGTCCTTTCCTGCTGACTGAGGAAGAACTCAAGAATGCTCCTGAAGGAACAAAGACCATTCAGGGTATACCCGGAGTTTTAAAGCAATACAGGTTCAAGATTCAGCTCAGCGTCTATGACTGCACCGGTTGCAGCAACTGTGCTGATGTATGTCCGTCAAAGAAAAAAGCGCTGATAATGAAACCTTTTGAAACACAGCTCGCCGAAGCAGAACGCTGGGTCTATATGAATGAGAAAGTCGGGTACAAGGATACTGTTGTTGATAAATTCGTGAATGTAAAGAACAGCCAGTTCTCGCAGCCCCTGTTCGAATTCTCAGGAGCATGCGCAGGCTGCGGTGAAACTCCCTATATCAAGGCAATCACCCAGCTTTTCGGCGACAGGATGATAGTCGCAAATGCAACAGGATGTTCATCAATCTATGGCGGTTCAGCACCTTCAACACCATATACCTTTAATAAAAAGACCGGACATGGCGTTGCATGGGCAAATTCATTGTTTGAAGACAATGCAGAATACGGTCTTGGTCTTTCACTTGGTTCAAACAAGCTGCGGGAAAGGATCGCCTTAAGGATGAAGGAGTCAGGCACTTCCGTAAATGCTGAAACAAAAGCTGCATTTGACGAGTGGCTTGCAGGTATGAATAATGCTGAAGCTTCAAAGATTGCCTCGGCAAAGGTCATTGCAGAATGTGAAAAGGATAAATCGGCAGTTGCAAAAGAGATACTTAGCCTGAAGCAGTATCTGGTCAAAAAATCGCACTGGATTATCGGAGGCGATGGCTGGGCATACGACATTGGTTACGGTGGTCTGGACCATGTTCTTGCTTCAGGAGAAGACGTGAATGTACTGGTTCTTGATACCGAAGTTTATTCCAATACCGGAGGACAGGCATCCAAATCAACACCTGCAGGAGCTGTTGCAAAATTTGCTGCATCAGGCAAGAAGATCCGCAAGAAGGATCTCGGGCAGATGGCAATGAGCTACGGCTATGTTTATGTCGCCCAGGTGGCTATGGGTGCAAGCAATGCACAGTACCTCAAGGCAATAAAAGAGGCTGAAGCTTTTGCGGGCCCGTCACTCATAATTGCTTATTCACCATGTATCAATCATGGGCTCAGGGAAGGTATGGGGAAAACCCAGGCTCAGGAGAAAGCAGCTGTTGAAGCCGGCTACTGGCATCTCTACAGGTACAATCCGCTTCTTGAAGCAGAAGGCAAGAATCCGTTCACTCTCGATTCAAAGGAGCCTGACTGGAGCAAATTCCAGGCGTTCCTGAACTCGGAAGTACGTTATACATCGCTGATCAAGTCGTTCCCCGGTGAAGCTGAAGTACTCTTCAAGGCTGCCGAGGAAAACTCAAAATGGAGGTATAATTCTTACAAAAGACTGGCAGCAATGGAGTATGCGGCAAAAACAGAGCAGCCGGCAAGTTAATATACAAAAAGCCACATTGAAGGTGGCTTTTTTTGTCTTGCAGTCTTGCAGTCGGAAAACCTCTGCACCGTTGTGCCTTTGCACCGTTGTACCATTTTATTATTATTAGTATTTTTGTGACCTCTTTAATGCTTATGGGCAGGATTATCGGAATAGATTATGGCACCAAACGTGTGGGACTCGCAGTTACTGATCCGCTGAGAATTATTGCATCACCGCTTGAGACTGTGAGTGTACATCAGCTGGAAGCATGGATTGACAAATACATGGAAGCTGAAGAAGTTGATGAATTTGTCATCGGTTACCCGGTCAAGGTGAACAATAAGCCCAGCGAATCTGTTAAGGTAATCGATCCGTTTATAAGGAAGCTTAGAAAGAGATTCCCGGAAAAACCCGTACATCTTGCAGATGAGAGGTTTACGTCAAGAATAGCTTCAAGGGCTATGATTGAGGGAGGACTGAAAAGGAAGAAAAGACAGGATAAAACAATTGTTGATAAAGTGAGTGCAGCTCTGATCCTTGAGTCATGGCTGGAAAAAGAAAAGAATACAAAACGGTAAAATGACTTATCCTATCGTTGTATATGGTCATCAGGTCCTGAGAAAGGTCAGTGAGGATATAGATAAGGACTATCCTGGTCTTCAGCAGTTTATAGCGGATATGTTTGAAACGATGCATAAATCGGAAGGAATGGGACTGGCCGCTCCGCAGGTAGGAAGATCAATAAGGATATTTGTAATTGACGGTTCACCTATTGCAGAGGACGAACCATCGCTGGCCGACTTTAAAAAGGTCTTCATAAATGCACACATAACAGAGAAGAACGGTGAATTCAAACCCATGAACGAGGGATGTCTCAGCATCCCGAACATAAGAGAAGAAGTTAACCGGGAATCCCATATCAGGATAGAGTACTATGATGAAAACTGGGAATTCCATGATGAGGTCTTTGATGGCTACAAGGCAAGGATAATCCAGCATGAATATGATCATCTCGATGGTATACTTTTTACTGATAAGGTAAGTCCCCTCAGGAGAAGGCTTCTCAGGAACAAACTCAGCGCAATCAGCAAGGGAAAATTCGAAGCCGTATACAAAACAATACTTCCCGGGCAAAAGATAAAAAGTACCAGGAGTGACTAAAATTTGGAGTGACTAAAGTTATTTTAACTCTAAGTACTCCAAACTATAGGCACTTTAAGTACTTTTTCCTATCTTTATCGAGTCTCAAAAGCTGCAGGCTGTGCTAAACAGGGAAATTCCTTTTCTTCGCATTGTCTTACCGCTTTGCCTTGGCATTGTTTCAGGACTTTACCTGGCTCCCGGAAACCTTTTCTTCATACTATCAGGAGTCTGCATCCTGATCCTGTTCTGTACCGGCATGCTTTTCAACAGGCAGCTGACCAATCCGGTTTACGGTATCTCATTGATGTCAGCATTGTTCATCTGCGGTCTTCTTCTTTACACGAAGGAAAAAGAAAGAATTACTGTTCTTGCTCCTGAAGAGGCTCTTTTTTCAGGATGCCTGTCTGACTACCCGGAAGAAAAGGAGAACACCTTCAGGATGATCCTGAAAACAGAAAACATGGTTTCAAATGACAGTCAGGAGAAAATAAACGGATCCCTTATTCTCTATTGCAGGAAAAATACGGAGATGCCTGATTTCATTCCCGGTGACCGGCTGATAATAAGATGTATCCCTCTTGAGATAACAAGCAGGGGCAATCCGTATGAATTTGATTACAGGTTCTACATGGAATGCAATGGCATGAGATATTACGCATTCATTGAAACAGGAGATATTATCCTGCATTCAACGCCCCTCCACAGAAAGCTGGTTCACAGCGCTTTGATAGTACGGGAAAGGATAATAGATATGTACAGGGAGAGAGGCATCAGTGGTGAGAGACTGGCGCTTGTTGCTGCCATAACCCTTGGCCAGAAGAAAATGCTTGACCAGGAGCAAAAGCAGCATTTCATAAAAGCAGGAGTAATGCATATTATGGCCGTATCAGGCCTGCATGCAGTCATCCTGAGCATGTTCATTTTCAGGATGCTCTTTTTCCTCAGGGGCAGGCTTAATATTATCAGGGTAGCAATCACGATCATTATCCTGTGGTTCTTTGCATTTATCACAGGACTTACTCCGTCGGTTCTCAGGGCTACTATAATGTATTCATTCCTGCAGGCCGGCAATATAATAAAAAGGCCGGTCAATGGGATCAATTCAGTGCTGGCGTCAGCATTTGTCCTGATCATGGCACAACCTTCAGTCATTTTTGACGCGGGATTCCAATTGTCATATGCAGCAGTAATATCAATACTTTTGTTCTACCGTGACCTCTATCTGAAGATTCATTTCAGGCACCGTATTCCGGATCTCATCTGGCAATCCGCTACAGTTACTGTCATTGCCCAGGCCGGAACACTGCCCCTGACAATAATGCTTTTCAACCGATTCCCGACATGGTTTATTATTTCAAATATAATAATCGTGCCCCTTTCGTCCCTTGTAGTCATTACGGGAATACTCGTCCCCCTTACATTCCCTGTCCATTTTCTGTCGCAATTTCTTGCCGTGATCCTGGGTTTTATGACAGGGCTGACAGAACGCCTGACGGAAATTGCTTCATCACTGCCTCTTTCTTCAATTGAAAATATTGGTATTACATCGACAGAATGCGTGTTCCTGATACTATTTGTATTCCTGATTACCAGATTCCTTCTCGACAGGAAATCAATACCTGTTTTATTGCCACTTGCAGCGCTTCTCCTGTTCGTTCTTGCCGGGACAATAAAAGATATATCGACCATGAAATCCAATGAGCTTATAGTGTATAATTCAATCGGTTCGTCCACCATTGGTATCAGAAACGGAAACATCCTTACCATTTATTCTGATTCCATTGCTGCAGGTCAGGAAGTAATCAGACATTCAGCAGCTCTTGACCTTAAGGTTTATGAAAAACCTTATGGCCGGAACACATACAGGCTGAAGTGCGGAGAAAAAAACATATTGATTACCAATACAATAAGTACGGCAACAATTCAACCAGTCTGTCCGGATATTATAATACTTACCGGGAAAAGGCCTGTAATTCAAAAGAATATAATGAATTCAGTATCCTCTGAGGTCATCATAATCAGTCCGGAAGTCACATCCTTATCCCGGCTTTCAGGGGAATTAAGTAAAGTGAATGCAGGAAAGGTGCATTATGTTGAAAAAGAGGGTGCTTTTTTCGCTGCGCTTTAAGCTGATGGAAAAATAATTATGCTAAAAAGTATCAGTTTAATACTATTTATAGCTTAATTTTGTTCTGTTTTTCATTTTTTATCCATGAGAATAGTAATAGCTGGTGCTGGAGAAGTTGGTACTCATCTGGCAAAGATGCTTTCGAGCGAGAGCCATGAAATTATTCTGATTGATCCTGAAGATGCAAGGCTTGATCCTATCAAGTCGTCGCTTGATGTTCTTACGATCAGCGGGTCGGCTACATCAGTCAAAATTCTGCAGGATATACTTCAGAAAAAGACAGACCTGTTCATTGCTGTAACACATTCTGAAGACACGAATGTCACAGCATCTATACTTGCAAAGCGGTTCGGGGCAACCAAGACCATCGCAAGGATAGATAACATCGACTACCTTGAACAGGCGACACCTGAGTTTTTCAGGACTCTGGGTATTGACTCCCTGATATACCCGGAACTGATCGCGGCAAGGGAAGTACTGGGATTACTGCACGAAGCAGGCGCCTCGGAGTTCATGGAGTTTTCCGGGGGAAGACTCTCGATGTTTGTCCAGCGGCTTGACAAGAATGCTCCCATTCTCAACAAAAGTCTTGCTGAAATAGCACAGAGCAATAAAACTGACAAATACAGGGCTGTTGCCATAAAACGCGATAATAAGACCGTTATCCCGAGAGGCAACGAGCATTTCCGGCTGGGTGACCTTGTGTTTGTAATATCAACACGTGAAGGTATAGATGAGATGATGAAAACTTCAGGCAAAGAGAGCTTTGAAGCCAGGAACCTGATGATAGTAGGCGGCAGCAGGATAGGGAAGCACATCGCAATTTATCTCCAGAACACCTGTTCCGTAAAGCTTATTGATTCAAATCCTGAAAAATGCGAGGATCTTGCGGAGATACTTGACAATACGCTTATTATTAACGGTGACTGCAGGAATGCTGATCTGCTCGAACAGGAGGGCATTTCAAAAATGGACACATTTGTAGCTGTTACGGGTAACTCTGAAACAAATATTCTTTCATGTCTGCTGGCAAAAAAGATGGGAGTAAAAAAGACAATAGCGGAAGTTGAGAACATGGAATACATCAATCTTGCCGAGAATTCAGGTATAGATACCATTATAAATAAAAAGATCTCTGCCGCAAGCAGGATTTACAGGCATACACTGAATCCGAATGTCATCCAGGTCAAGTACATGGCCGGAACCGAAGCTGAAGTGCTTGAATTCATTGTGCCTGAAAATGCAAAAATAACAAAAGGGACACTGCGAGGCATTGACTTCCCGAAGGATGCTATTGTCGGAGGAGGTACCAGGGATGGAGTTCCGTTCATAGCGACAGGAGATACAATCATTAAAGCCAACGACAGGGTTGTCGTTTTTACCCTGCCGACAGCTTATGACCGTCTGTCAAAATTCTTTACCTGATAATTAATGATTAACTTCAGAGTCATTGCCAGGGTTTTCAGCCTGGTCCTTATTGTTGAAGGCTTGTTCATGCTGCTCTCTTCAGCTGTTTCGTTTCTTTATAATGAACAGACAGCTGTGCGATTGTTGTTCTCGGCAATTATAACAACAGTAACAGGCATACTGGTCTTTACACCCCTGAGAAATGAGGAAAAGCTGTCAGGTTACAAGGAAGGATATATAATTATTACGGGCATATGGCTGATCCTCAGTTTGTTCGGCACATTACCCTATTTACTGAGCGGTTCGGTCAGAAGCTTCGGAAATGCATTCTTTGAATCAATATCCGGCTTTACAACGACGGGAGCAACAATTCTGACCAGTATTGATAATCTTCCATATGGAATTCTTTTCTGGAGAAGCCTGACACAATGGATCGGCGGACTGGGATTCATCCTGATCTCCCTCTCTCTTATCCCGGTGGTCAGGTCTGTAAATGTGCAGCTTACACTGACGGATTTCACCGGACAGACTACTGAAAAGATAAACCCAAGGATAAGCGGCTCGGCAATGAGGATGATCACACTGTATTCAATCTTCACCCTGGCAGAGACCGTATTGCTGACTATAAGCGGAATGCCTTTGTTTGATTCACTATGCTATTCGTTTTCGACAATGTCCACAGGCGGATTTGCAACACACAACTACAGTGTTGCATCTTTCGGTTCCCCGCTGACTCTCATCATACTTATTGTCTTTATGTTCGCTGCAGGGACAAACATGACCCTTGTTTATTATGCAGTAAAGACCAATTTTAGAAAGGCTTTTGGTAATCATGAATTTATCTTTTACAGCGCTACCTGTATCGTTTTTGCATTATTGGTATCAGCAACGCTGTGGATAAAACCCGGGGTTACGGCAGGAAAAGCTTTTCTTGAAGGTACATTTCATGTCATTTCGGTTATTACAACCACCGGGTTCTATCATTCTGACTATTCCCTGTGGGGCAGCTTTCTGATACTGGTTCTTTTTATCCTGATGTTTACAGGCGGCACTTCAGGATCGCCGGGAGGGAGCCTGAAGTTCATAAGGTTGTATCTCACTACCAAGAATTCACGTCATGAGATGAGGAGGATGATGCATCCCAATGCAATATTGCCTATCCGGATGGATGAAAGGATAGTACCAGAGGGCATTGTACATAATGTTTTGATATTCATTATGCTGTATTTCGTAACAATTTGTATAAGCTCTCTGGTTATATCATTAATGGGTTATGACATAATAACTTCCTTCAGCACTTCGGCAGCCATGCTGGGTAACATCGGACCAGCACTCGGATCATTCGGGCCATACTCTACATATGCTTCAGTACCCATGGGAGGAAAGTGGTTCTTTGCATTCCTGATGCTTCTTGGCAGACTTGAGCTGCTTTCAGTGCTGACCTTATTTACGAGGGGTTTTTACAAACGGTGACTATTATAATTCAAGGACTCCCAGTCCTTGTCTCACAACCACAGGCTCATCACCTGTGCAGTCAACTATGGTCGAGGCTTCGTTCCTGCCATAACCCCCGTCAATGACGATATCGGCAAATTCACGGTACTTTTCGTGAATAAGCTCAGGGTCGGTGGTGTATTCGATTATCTCATCCTGGTCGTGGATGGATGTAGTTATTATAGGCCTGCCCAGCTCCCTGACAATCTCATGAACAATTGTGTTGTCAGGAATCCTTATACCTACAGTTTTCTTCTTGTTCTTGAACATTTTAGGGATCTGGTTATTCGCCCTGACGATAAAGGTAAACGGTCCGGGCAGATTCCGCTTGAGAAGCTTGAAAACCGAATTGTCCCTGATGATCGTATATTCCGAAAGCTGGCTCATGTTCAGAAATATAAGCGAAAGGTCGGGATTATCAGGATCAAGACCCTTCAGCCGGGCAATTTTTTCTATCGACCTGTTTGCCTTTATATCACAACCCATGGCATAAACAGTATCAGTGGGATAGATGATGATCCCTTCCGCTTCAAGCAGATCCACAACCTGCCTGATATGGCGCGTATTGGGATTTTCGTGATATATGCGGATCAGCATGGTGATGCAAATATAAAAAAAAAGGGTAAGCTACTTATATCGCACCGCTACAACCGCCTACCCTTGCTACCTTCCGATCCTGGGGGAGTTCAGCAGGAGCTGATCGTATAAGACTTACCCTTTGCAAAAATACGATTTTTTCGCTTGCCTGCCAAATTATTATTCCGCGGCAACATGAATACTCATTCTTTAATTTTCCATTATATTTGTTGTAATTCATTAAATTGTATCAAAATAAAAATATTTTATTCAATGGAAACAAACGTCAATGTCTGGAAAGCAAATCTCGTTAACGGATTGATCCTTGGGCTTATTGGGATAGTATATACGCTGGTTATGTATTTTCTTGACCTCACATTTAACCAGATTCAGGGATGGATATTCTACCTTCTCTGGATAGTGGTCCTGTTTTTCCTGATCAAATCGTACCGTGATAACTACAGGCATGGATTCATAACTTTCGGACAGGCTTTGGGAGCCGGGATGGTAATCAATCTTTATTATGCAATTATTTCAGCCATATTCACCTATATTCTTTATACTGTCATTGATGCCAACCTGATGGACAAACAGCTTGCATTCACGGAGGCAGAAATGCTGAAAAGAGGATTGCCCCAGGAAGCGATTGACATAAGCATGAATATGCAGAAAAAGATCATGATTCCTGAAATAATGGCTCCTGTAAGCATTCTGGGAATAATGTTCTTAGGATTGATATTTTCACTTATTGCAGCTGCATTTGTCCGCAAGGAAGGAAATCCTCTTGCTGATGCGCCTGTAACCGAACCTGAAAACAAATAATATGGACCTGTCGGTAGTTATTCCTGTTTATAACGAAGAAGAATCAATAAGCGAACTGTCAGACTGGATTGAAAGAGTCTGTACAGGCGCAGGCTTATCTTTTGAAGTAATATTCGTTGATGACGGGAGTTCAGATGCTTCATGGGGCACAATACAGGATCTTGCCGGGAAGAAGCCATTTATCAAAGGACTTCGGTTCAGAAGAAATTACGGTAAAGCGGCTGCGCTTCACACCGGCTTCACAGAGTCAGCCGGCGAAGTGGTCATAACAATGGATTCAGATCTGCAGGACAGCCCCGATGAGATACCTGGACTTGTCAGGATGATCAGGGAAGATGGCTACGACCTGGTGTCCGGATGGAAGAAGAAAAGGTTTGATCCTTTTATCAAACGATCCACCAGCCGGATCTATAACGGCACTGCAAGGTTATCATCCGGCATTAAGCTTCATGATTTCAACTGCGGCCTTAAAGCCTACCGGAGCGAAGTTGTTAAAAGCATTGAGGTATACGGGGAGATGCACAGGTATATCCCTATGCTTGCGAGGGAAGCAGGATTCAGGAAGATCGGCGAGAAGGTAGTTGAGCATAAGCCAAGGAAATATGGTATTACCAAATATGGACTTGACAGGTTCATGAAGGGATACCTGGATATGCTGACCATCGGCTTCATCACGCGGTTCGGGAAAAGCCCGATGCATCTCTTCGGATCGCTTGGAACACTTATGTTCCTGATCGGTTTTGTAATGGCGTTGTACCTGGGGATCCGTAAGCTGGTATTCGTGAATAATCACCTGAGGGCTCCGCTGGTAACCGACAGCCCTTACTTCTATATCGCACTTGCGGTAATGGTAATAGGCAGTCTCCTTTTCCTGACAGGATTCCTCGGAGAACTGATCAACAGGAATTCAGCGGAGAGAAACAGGTATCTTATCAAGGATAAGGTGAATATGTGACTCCGGAATTCCTGCTCTTCTTCCGGCTTCCATATCCGTTTCCTTATCACCGATAAGAACACATTCCGAAATGTTGAGATCGAAATCCCTGATCGCCTGAAGGATCATCCCCGGAGCGGGTTTACGACAATCACAGATACCGTTGATATCAGGATGATGCGGGCAATGGTAAACCTTCTTTATGGTTATCCCGTTCTTTTTGAACTGTCTGACCATCCATTTTGTAAGATTGTTGAAATCCTTTTCTGTATAGATCCCTTTTGCTATCCCGGCCTGGTTTGTAACGATCAGGATCAGATATCCCTCACCTGCATATTTTCTGCAAAGATCAAAGATGCCTTCCGTAAACTCAAACTGCTTCCTGAGATATACATGTCCCCTGTCAACATTGACAACACCATCGCGATCAAGAAACAGTGCCCTGTTCATCTCAGCAGTAAGTTTTTATTATATTTTCAATAAAGCAGATGCCCTGCGGTAGTCTTCAGGCGTCCCGATATCGATGAACGGATCATCAAAGACCATTCCGTTAAGTTCCATCTTTCCGGCTGCTTCAACCAACACATCTTTTTCCAGGGAGAACACCTCAGGAAATTGCTTTGATTCAAAGAAACTCCTGTTAACCAGGTAAATACCTCCGTTTATCAATCCGCCTTCACAAAATTTCTTTTCGTTGAATTTTGTTATTTTTCCTTCCCTGCATTCAACTGAACCATACCTTGAGAATTTCCGCATGCGCTTCAATGCAATCGAAAAATTGCTTTTGCAGGAGATGTGGCTTGAGTAAAACTCATTGAGATCCACCGGGAACCAGGTGTCCCCGTTCATTATGAGTATATCTCTTCCCGAGGTGTTTTTCAGGGCTTTAACGATTGCGCCTCCCGTTCCAAGAGGTTTTTCTTCGGTTTCATATACCAGCGGAGTGTTTCCGAATGAATTCCCGAAATAATCTTTTATGCTTTCGGGTTTGTAGCCTATTGAAAGAATGATCTTTTCAACCGGGTATTTACTTATCCGGTGAAGCAGGTAAAACAGAAATGGTTTGCCGTTTACAGGCGCCATGGGTTTGGGAACATCCTTAGTAATTTTTCGCAGCCTTGTTCCCATTCCTCCTGCAAGGATTACCGCTTCCATTACTTATCCTTGTTTTGCCGGCTGAACATTTCCTCCTCAACAAGGTTGCAGATGATATGTCCTGCCAGAATATGAACTTCCTGGATACGAGGTGTCTCCCCTGACGGGACCTTTATGCAGAAATCACAAAGGTCTTTCATCTGACCTCCGTAAATGCCTGTAAGACCTATTGTCGTTATTTTGTGTTTTTTACAGGTATTCAGGGCTTCCATAAGGTTGTGTGATGTGCCGGATGTCGAAATTCCCATGAATACATCACCGGGATTGCCGAGGGCTTCTACCTGCCTGGCAAAGACCCTGTCGAAGCTCGAATCATTGCCTATTGCCGTAAGAATGGAGGTGTCGGTTGTAAGCGCAATTGCCGGCAGACCGGGACGGTCAAATCCGAACCGGTTAACAAATTCTGCTGCAAGATGCTGCGCATCCGCAGCACTGCCTCCGTTGCCTGCAAGCAGTAACTTCTTCTTATTCCTGAAAGCTGAGACAATAGCATGTGCCGCAGCTTCAATCGCCGACAGAACATCCTGCGATTCCAGCAGCTTCTGCTTCAGCTCCACCGAACTCTTTATCTGGTTTTTTATTTTTTCCTGCATCTTTTTAAATTCTGCAATTTGAATTTTGAATTTTGAATTTCTAATTTATCTTCCATCCCTGGCATCCGTTCTCGCTGAAGTGAAAATTCAGTACCCTCCCGTTGAACCTGTTCAGGGCTTTTATCAGATCAATCCGCTTCACAGGATCAATTGTAAAGAACATGAATCCTCCGCCGCCGGCACCGGACACTTTTCCACCGCAGGCACCTGCCTTCATTGCAGCTTTATAGATCTTTTCAATGTTCGGATTGGTAATGGCCGATGCCATCTTCTTCTTGTTTTCCCATTCCTTCCCCAGCTCCTTTGCGAATCTTACAATGTCGCCTTTCAGAAGGTGATCCTTCATGATGTATGAATTCCTCTTGATCCTGTGTGCAGCCTCAAGCGGTATTTTCTTCCCCTTGCTGGTATTGGACTGCTGCTCCTTTATTATCCTGTCTGATGATCTTGATACTCCTGTGTAGAAAAGCACCATTGATACTTCGAGCTCATCTGCTATCTCCCGCTTTATCCTGAGAGGATTTACGATAACCCTGTCGTCTTTGTAAAACTCGATGAAATTGAATCCTCCGAAAGTTGCAGCATACTGGTCCTGCTTTCCGCCGCGGAGTCCCAGGTCATTTCTTTCTATCTGGCAGGCAAGATGAGCCATGTCATAATCTCCCAGCGGCAGGTTGAGCCATTCGGCAAAGGCTTTCAGTATTGCTACAACCATTGTTGATGATGAGCCCAATCCGCTTCCGGGAGGTGCGTCACACCAGGTTGTCATCCTGAATGACAGGGGTTCGCTTATCCTGAAGTCTTTCATGATCCTGTTATAGACACCCTTATGCAGATCAAGAGAGCCGTCTGCCGGCAGATTTCTGAGTGACTGATACTTCTTCTTCAGGTCCAGATCGGCGGCATTGATGATAATTGATCCTGATGTTGTTTCCTCAATCGTGCAGTACGCGTACTGGTCAATAGTGGCATTCAGTACCGCTCCGCCGTACATGTCGGAATAAGGTGAGACATCGGTGCCGCCACCGGCAAGACCAAGGCGCAGGGGAGCTTTGCTACGGTAAATCATGAAAACAAATTTAAGGTTTAATGTTGACTATTCCCCCTTTGAAGGGGGTCAGGGGGATGTTTTTTTCTTAATACATCCCCCTATCCCCCCTCAAGGGGGGAACTATTTGTGTTATTATAAACATCTTCTATCTCCTTCGTCAGTTTTTCCCATGTAAATTTAGCTTTTTCTTCCTTTACTCCGCTGGTGAACTGATCATGCCTGCGGTTGGCAAAAAAATCGTCTATTGCTTCCGCAACAGCCTGCGCCTCAGGTTTAACAACATAACCGCATTTCCCATCGGGGACTATTTCACTTAATCCGCCCACATCAGTGACGAGCATCGGTTTTTCAAAATGGTAAGCTATCTGCGTCACGCCGCTCTGGGTGGCGCTCCTGTAAGGCTGGACAACGAGGTCTGCAGCGCTGAATAAGAGCGCAACTTCATCTTCCCTGATAAAACGGTCGTACAGGATGACATCGTCACCCAGATTGTTCTTATCAATTATCGCTTTATAGGGACCGGCGTTTTCATAAAATTCTCCTGCGACGATAAGCTTCAGCTTCCTGTTCCTCAGTTGTTTGTCTGCGAATGCTTCAAGGAGAAGATCGAGTCCCTTGTATGCCCTGATAAATCCAAAGAAAAGAAGGTATGAATATCCGCTGTCAAGGATAAGTTTTTTCAATGCTTCATCCCGCGGAATCTTTTCTCCGTAATTATCATAGAGCGGATGAGGATTGAATGCCACCGGGATATTAACCCTGAACGTCTTAAGGTCATCACCCACACTCTTCGACATCACAACCGCTCCATCAATGCTGTTGACAAAATACCGTGTAAGGATCCTGTCAATAATACTCTTCTCATGCGGAATTACATTATCAAAGACGCATACTACTTTTGTCTTATTCCTGCGTGCAATCCTGGCAACGGTGCCAAAGCAGGGCGACATGAAAGGATGCCAGTATTTTATTACGAGAATATCAGGGTTCTTCTTTCTGATTCTGCGGCCTGTCCTTATCCAGTTGAAAGGATTAACTGAATTCAGCATCCTTGTAATTCTGATTCCCCCTGGCGCCGGACTGTCGGTATATTGAGTCTTACCCGGGAAAAGAAATCCCGGATACTGCAGTGTGAAGGTGAGGATCTCAACATCATGCTCCTCCTCAATGAATTGCCTGGCAAGGCGTTCATTGTAGGAAGCCAGACCTCCGCGGTAAGGATGGGCAGTGCCTAGAATAACAATCCGCATGATTCAGGTAAAATCCAAATTTAGTGAATTTGTCTATCCCATGTACTCACCCCCCCAACCCCCCTCTCTACTAAAGTACTACCCTTTATACACATCTTTACTAATACTCTGCCTGTAAGAAGGAG
>CAZGGZ010000011.1:0-52251 GCA_964525415.1 uncultured Rikenellaceae bacterium
TCATAGCTGTTGCTTCCGACAGTTATTATATTATCGGACTCATCTGAAACAACATCATTGGAAATCTGTGTTCCTGTTCCGCCTGTTGTCTTTTTGTATCCTTCAACGGGCGAGCCATATGCATCCACAGAGAATACCAGCATCCTGGCAGACAATCCGGTACCGTGCTGCCCTGCAAGCAGGAATGTACTGGTTTTATACCTGCACATCGCTTTGATTGAATAGACCGGCCTGGGCGTTATCGAAGGGTCAATATCTATAATGTGCTCATTTTCAGGTTCATCATAAATATCCAGCGGCATCTTCCAGATGTATCCCTGCTGGGTGGTCCCCGCGTTTCCTATAGTCCCGGCAATAAGGTATCCATCACTCACCACTTCGAAGTCGGATGCATATTCATTACTGGTGCCACCTACAATCCTGGGCTGGGTAGTGCTTCCGTCAGAATTGACCCTGAAAAGGAAAATATTGTTGCCCGACTGCTCACCGGAAGGACGGTCAGACCTGTCCGTGGTTCCGACAACCATATAACCTCCGTTCACATCTGCCTTGATTGCAGCTCCTTCATCATTTCCTATATAGCCGATAGCAGGTATTGGGGCCAGAGGTTCGAGATCATCCCTGATCCTCATAAGAAGAATATCCTTCTTTCCAGCCGCATTTCCGGTCTCCTCCCCAAAAGGTTCCTTTGCAACATCGGTGGTCCCAAGTATTAGAAATCCTTCCTGGGTTTTGATAATATCCACACCATACTGATTACCGGGACTCTGATAAATCATTGAGTCAATTACTGAGGTAAGATCGGAATTAAGGATAAAAACCATAACATCTTTTTGTGCTGCATTATCCAGCACATATCCAGTACACACAACAGAATTTCCCACCACGATAACTTTGGATGCTGAACCTTCAGACCCGCCTAAAGTCTTTACCTTACCCATTAAATTGCCATCTAAGCCTGTTTTAATAATTCCTGCCTTTTTAGTGGCATCAGTGCTAAGCTTATCGGTCATCTGACCGCATATATAATAACCATTCTCCCCGATTGCAATGCTGTTACCAGAATCTTTAAACGCTTTGCTGAAGAACTTGAGAATGGTATCATCTGTTTCTCCCTTTTCGCAGGAAGTAAGAAATATAAGAATGACCGCTATGAATATCCTGCCTTTCATATCATGTTACTGTTTTTTTGATGGTTTGTAGAAGATCTGTGTATAGCCAAAGCTTAGATTCACGGCATTTAGATTGAAGCCATCATCCTTGTAGTAATATCCTTCAAGCTGAGTGGCTGATATCCCTCCTTCAATGACCTGATCATATATTCCCATATTTGTTCTTATTTCAAAATTAAGATAGCCTTTCGGAATCTTAAGCTTTATGCCGCCTCCGGCTTGTCCGAATATGTCCATTTTTATGCGTGAATCATCTCTTGACAAATCAGGGCTTTCGCGTTCTGAAAAGGGTATTTTCCCAATATTTTCAAATAACACATTTTTTGTAGTTGCAGATAGATCAAAAGCAACACCTGCACCAGCCCTGGCATAGATTGTAAACTTGCTAAAGCTTATTAGGTTATATGTTGCTGTAACAGGGACTTCGATCCTGTGCTGCACTTCACTATAATTTACAATTCCGTATTCAAGGAAATCTTCCCTGTTCGTAAAGGATAGTTGCGAATAGCCTCCTTCAATGTTCAGTTCCAGTTTGGAATTCAGTGTAAATTTGGCTTCAAGGGAAGCAAACAGGTTGATTGCATCAGTAGTATATTTCGATGATTCAGGATCGGCTGAAAGTGATTGCGGATCAATAAAAGTCAGAAAGGGAAGATTCGTGCCAACATGAAGAACAAACTGAACAACTGGTTTCACATTGAAATTATTGTACAGGTGAACAAAGCTGGAATGATCTGTTGGGCTTAGCTGATATTCCGGATATTTCTTAAGGAATGCGAGCATCGCCGAATCAGCCTTTTCGTTTTTATCCTGGAACAGATATGTCTGTATAATAAGCTTATATGCTGCGAGTTCCTCTTCCTGCTTGAACCCCGACCTGAGACACTCGCTCAGTACAACAGGAATCTGCTCAACCTGGCCATTATCAAAAAGCGATTGGGCATTTCTTAGATTTTCAGCACAGGTGGTTGTTTCCTGGGGCAATACCTTTAACGGAACTAAACTGAATATCACCAGCAGCAGAAAATTGAGAAAACATGAGTTTGAATATCTGGTCTTCATGTGCCTGGTATCTTTATCTGATTACGTTTACCTTAATATTATAATCCTTATCTGTACAGGTCTGTTCAAGCGGGATATCCCGGGCCACGTAAGTGTTCCATTCATCCTGTGTCATGTTTCTGGTAACAAGAGTACAGATATCCGCTACCAGATAGTCGGCATGAGACGGTCGGCCCACAAGATTCTGCGCACCTTCATAAACACCTGATACAATCATGCGGCCATCGGAGCTGAAATTGATCACAAGCACCCATCCTTCATTATCCGAGAAAGTTATAGGAGGTTCAGTAAGATCATTGATATTGTTGAATATCCTCAGTGTTTTATCATTGCTTGCAGTAGCCATCTGACCAAACACAGGATTGAACCTGATATCATTTACCTGCGCGGTATGAGCCTTGACTTCCGATATTTTTTTGTTGGTGCTTACATCCCATAATTCAATATTTCCGCTGACATCACCTATCGCAAGGATATTTTCATCTGGTTTGAAACGGATCACTTTTATATTTTTTCCTGAGGTTTCAATCCTGAAATTTTCGGATCTGTTCTCAGGATTCCAGACTATAACATTACCGTTGTTGCTTATGCCTGCCAGATAATTCCCGCTTGATGAAATGTCAATTGAGGTTATCTGCATCGTACCTGTTGCTATATTGGTGCTTGTCCTTGCCGCCAGATCCCATTTGAGAACCTTGCCATCCAGCGCTGCAGAATAAAGATATTTACCGTCAAATGAGAATATCAGGGATTTTATCTTGCCGCCATGACCTGTCAGCTCATACTGAATATTGTTTCCTTTAAGAGGGATCATCCGTATAGCTGAGTTACCGCTTCCGCACGCAAGCCATGAGGCATCGGGGCTGACTGCCAGTATTTCAATTATATCCGCTCCTGAATAGATAACCTGGAAAGTGTTGTCTTTGCCGTTCGGATTCCATTTTAACACCTGCCCGTCCTCCCCCGAAGTATAAAATTCATTCTTGCCCGGAACATAGGCAATACTTTTTATTGCGCCGGTGTGCCCTTTAAATGTTTTATAGGTAACACCGCCATATTGTTTTGCAACATTGTACAAACCGGTGTAGATATCAGCATCGTTTTCCAGTCCTCCGTTCTTTTTATTGAAAAGATATGCCTGGTATGCCAGCAGTGTCTGAAGATCCTTCTGCCCCTGGACCTGCAATGATTTGATTGACATCGACTTACCGATAGAAAGCATCCTGAGGCTGAGTGCCTTGTTTCTTTCCTCCGTGGCGATCGCTCGCTGCTGCTCAGCCCTTGTACTTGCACGTTTTGCCGAATCGGCCTGAAGTTCAGCGATACTTTTCTGAACCTGTGCCTCATTGGCATTCTTTACTGCCAGCACTCTCTGATCATCGGCGATAATCCTCTGTTCAACAGCTTCAGCTTCCTTTATCTTTGCCACATTGGCACTTGAGTCTGCAAGCGCCTTCTGTTCAGTAGCACGCCTTTCATTTGCAACAGCCAGCTGCCTTTGTATTTCTTCCTGTTTTCTTCTTTCTTCAGCAAGTACCGTGGCCCTGTCGGCAGCTATCTTCTGGACAAAAGCAAAGAGCATGAATCCCAGGGATATGATAGCCGCAGTACCCAGGATGATCGCTGCAATCCTGGTCCTCCTCATCTGTTGCTTTTGCAGTCTGATCTTGCTTTCCTCCTCATCGAGGTATTCTTTCTCACTGGTCCTGAGATAAACCATTGCTCTTTCGAAGGCAGGATCATATCTCTGAGCCCATGCAAGTGTCGGTTTATGCTGATCGCGCCAGTTAATTGCAAGCTGCAGGTCGGGAGGCCTCCACAAGCTTGTCTTACCCTGCTGGTACATCGCTGATGCTTCAGAAAGACGCAGATACATTTGCACTGAGGCGGCTTCATCATCTACCCATTCCCGAAGCCTGTCCCACAATCTCATAAGGCTTTCATGAGAAAGGTCGATTATCGAATCATCGCTGAGGGGAACTTCCTGCCGCGGTGTAATAAATGATCTTGACTGTATCCTGAACTTCTCAGCAACATCGAACAGTTCTTCGCTGCTGCACTGGATAACCGATTTTAAGGTAGTTACACTTGAAGGATGACGAATGCCTTTATTATCAGTTCCCTTCTCTGTGATGGTCTTGAACATCTTCTCGCAAATCTCCTTGCCTCTCGGTTCAAGCTCCTCAAATGCTTCATTGGCATGCCGCGACATAGCGTCGCTCATTGTACCGACAGATTCATAATCAAGGCTGCTTACCGGCCGATCCCGTTCATCAAGCGCCTGCCAGTAGGTCCATGTTCTCATCAGTGCATGCTGGAGAACCGGAAGCTGGTCGGTCCTTTCACCTATATCCGCAAGGAGAGTATCAACAAGTTTTTGTTCAATTTTTGCACCGGCATACTTTACCGGACCTTCAATAGCCTGCCTGTAATTTTCACTGTCCATGTGCGGAACAAGATAGTTGCTGTCATTTATCAGTTGCGTAAGTCCCTGATAGTGTGCACATTCTCCGATAAAGTCGGAACGCATGGTTACTATTGTGAAAATCCTGCCTTCAGGTTTTTCTATGGCGCTTACCAGTTTCCCTACAAACTCAGCAGCATGGACCCCCTTTGATTCTGCTGATCCCAGTTTGCTGTATCTGAACAGTTCTTCAAACTGGTCCACTACCAGTAGAATCTTATTGTCGCCCTTTATAAGATACTTGTTTAGTGCTGATGTGATTCCGTCAGGATTCAGGTGCATATCAAGAAGTATGTTTTCCGGCGAGATATTCTCACGTTCTATGGTTGTGATATTTTCCCTGACAGAATTGCTCAGGTTGCCGAGCGGATCATTTCCCGGACGGAACATTATTATTTTCCAGGCCGATGATCCTTCTTTTTCAAGATTCCTGACCTTTGGCAATACACCGCAGTATATGAGAGAGGATTTACCGCTGCCGGAGGCGCCTATAACGGTTACAAACCTGTTTTTCAGAAGCTTTTTAAGTACTTCCTCGCTTTCCTTTTCGCGACCAAAGAACAGTTCACTCTCTTCCGGTGCAAATGGCCTCAGCCCCGGAAAGGGATTGAGAACCCGGGTCTCTTTATTTGATCCCATAGTCAGAAATTAGAAGTAGATAGTATCTATATTTTAATCCCAATTACCAGAATATCGTCTACCTGGTCATTGGAACCTTTCCATTTTATAAGTCTTTTATTGAGTGTTTCCTTCTGCTCCTCCATTGGTAACTTATTTACTTCAAGAAGAAGCTCTTCAAACCTTCTGTACATGAATTTCTTGCCGTCAAGCCCTCCGAACTGATCAGCATAACCATCTGAAAAAAGATATAGACAATCACCATCCATAAGCTCAATATCGGTATTTGCAAAAGACTGAGGCTGACTTCCGTCAAATGCCCCGATAGGGAATCTGTCGCCTTTATACCTTATAATCTTATTGTCTCTTATAAGCACGAGGGGGTTATTTGCACCGGCAAATTCAGCTTTCTTCTTTTCCAGGTCAAAGACACATAGTGCCATATCCATCCCATCCTTTATTGATGTATCGCTTGTGTTTTCATTGAGGGTGGTGATAACTCCCTGGTTGAGCTCATCAAGAATATGGCTGGCCGATCTGGCTCTCTTGACTGTAACAGCATAATTAAGCTGATTGAACCCCACAATCGACATGAATGCACCCGGAACACCGTGACCTGTGCAGTCCACAGCTGCCACCATGAACAATCCGTCGGCTTCATGAACCCAGTAAAAATCGCCGCTGACAATATCTTTTGGAAGATAAAATATGAAATAGTTTTTTATGTGCTGGCTTATCATGTTTAAAGAAGGAAGTATTGCATTCTGGATTCGGCGGGCATAATAGATACTGTCCATTATGTGCTTTTTCTGCTCTTCAATTTCCTCCTTCTGCTTTTCAATTTTCAGTGTCCTCTCCTTAACTTTTTCTTCCAGCTCATATGTATAACTCTCGAGCTGGGCTATCATCATGTTGAACTTATCTGTAAGGATCGTTATTTCATTATTTCCAACCACTTCCGCCCGTTCTCTCAGGTTCCCGTTTGTTATCCTGTTGACATTTTCCACCAGGTTTTTTATGGGCAGAGTTATAACCTTTGTTTTCCTGTATATCAGAACTGTAAGAGCAATAAGTGTCAGTACAAAAATCAGGATAAACTTGATGGCTTCCCTTCTTAAGAGCTGCTTTTGCAAAGTACGGTCGGAGATGATCCTGATGACTGATCCCTGGCTGTAGAGACTTGAGGGCTTATCCTTTGTAGTAGCCCTTTCCATGTATATATAAAGATAATTTGTCCAGGTCTTCCCGACTTTTTCAGTGATGTTTATTGTATCTTTAGTAGTAAAAGCTCTCAGAAGATTTTCCTTCTGGCTTTCGACCTCCTTTACATTTTTATTCATGCTGAAGGGTTCATCAGCGATCAGAAATAATTCAACATCTATTATACCTTCAGTTTCGCTTTTCATTTCAGTTTTGGTATCTTCGATAGCCTGGATAACTTCATCAACCTGCCTCGAATATGTGCCAAGTTCAATGATATATTTTTTGTCTTTTGTCGCCTGATAGGTATATTTTTTGGGTCTTTTAGTCCGATGCTCAATGGCAAAGAGATCTGTTACAAATTCTCCGGAGGCACGTATCCCTTCAAGATATCTTTTAAAGTTTTCACCCAGACTGTACAGGTTGAATCCCAGTTCATCCCTGACTGTTGTATTGACAACAGTTCCGTCTTCAGCAACTATATAAATATCCTGATTGACCGGATCCATCCCTATTTCATTAGCAATTTTCCTCAGATCTACATTTTCGAGATTATCAGTCCTTGTGAAATAATCATTCACAAGTCTGGAACTTAATTCCCTTAACCTGGTATTAAACTCATCCTCTATCAGGTTTATGGCAATATCCTGGAACTTGAGGATCTTGGTCATCCCGTTTGCAAGAAGGGTGTTCTTTTCATCATTACTTTTTGCAAGCCGGGACCGTGTATTTTGAAAATTAAAGACGGCAAAAACAAATAAAGCCAGCAACGTGGGGATTGCTATGTTTATAATCAACTGCTTAAATATGGTTGTTCTGCGTAATGCCATCTTGCCTTTCTAAGTTTCGTTTAATTCAATATATTCTAAAATCTCAGCTGATTTTTCAGGAAATCTGAGATTATATTCCTTTACACTGCTGAGAGGCATAAGATAAAGGAAATCGAAGCTTTCTCCGGGAGATTCTACTTCCTTAACATCAAATGTTCCACTGGTTATTTTAACATCTTTCCCTGGTTTCCCTGAATGTACCTGCCACATTATGTATCCTCCCGGTATGTTCAAATCAGGCGTTTGAGCTTCTTTGACATATACCAGCGATTCTGCAGGATTGAGAAGGTCCTCTTCTGATAACCCGGGAAAACATTCTGACAGGAATTTCACTTTTTCATAAATCCTTCCTCCGTCAGGAATTTCACCGCTTATTATATTATCAAGATGTCCCTTCGCAGCCTTAGAAATTCTTGCAGATGCTGACTTATACAGGTCCCTGTCATATTTTGCCAGTAATGCGGCCGATTCTTCCTGCAATAATTTCTGCGGGCTGAAGAGAAGCGCAGCAAGTGATTCTCCGGTGTTCCTGTTCTCAATTTCATTCATGCTCCTGATGGCGCATGCCCTTATCCATATTCCCAGAAGATTGTAGTCACGGTTAATTATATCCTCAATCAGTTTACCGTATTCGTGTATTTCACCAGGGAAAAACTGATACAGCGCCCTGAATTTATCCTCATCAGAAATTGCATCAAGCAGGGGGACAAGTTTTGGTTTTATTGATTCATCAACAACAATGTCGATCATCTCAAGAGCAAAGTTGATGCTCTCCACAGTTCCGCTTTCGAGGTTTTCTCTTATTTTGATCACAGAACCTGATTCATATGCTATTGAAAGCAAATTAAACAGGAACGTGTTCCACCTGTCTATTTCATTGTTCAATGGTTTAAGGAGAGCTGTATTGTTTATTCTAGTAATATTAATCCGTGCCGAGATGTTCCATACAATAATTCCGATGACTTCTGAGATCAGCTGATGCAGCTTGTCCCTGTCCTCATCCGTAACCCTGTAATTGCAGTAAACGAGTTGTTCAAGCGCGGTTTCCCTTATTTGCCTCGAATTTGACCATAACCTTGAAAAAAGGAATTCTGTGTTTTCCCTGCTGCAATCACTACCCAGAATGCTGATGATCGTTTTACTTACGGCAGTATTCCCCGATGAAGCCAGGTAGAACCTGCTAATCTCTTCTCTGGCTTCATTGCCGAAACTCCTGAGAACACTGGCAGCCTGGGCTTCCAGTCCTTTTATGCTCAGGCATTCACATACTTCAGGAAGCATGTCCTTAAGCCTGAATTTACCGATCATCAGAATTGCAAGCTCCTTTGATTCAATTGTGTTATCTCTCAGCAGCCTGAGTATCTGAGTTGTCTGAGGCTGTCGTGAATCTGCAAGTATCTTTTTGGACTGGAACAATTTATCCTCATCCTGCCGATCTGATGAGAATTGCTCCAGATTATCAGCTATCTGAGCTGATCTCTGCCTTATTTCTTCATCAATACCTTCATTTGAGGCGATCCGTTTCAGGGACGGTATCAACCCGATATCTTTATTGTTTTCCGAGTGGTCAAGTATTTTTTCAAGGAACCACCTGTTTCGATATTTTTCGAGGCAGCTATAATCACCTGAGATGAGATTGAGATAATTGTCTTCAAACACCTGATCCGCTGAAAATCTGCCTTTCATAACAGCTTTATCTGGCTTGATGGTATCTTCGGCTGTTGTTTCTCCTCCTGATTCAAGGGCTTTTTTTATTGATCTCCTGTATTCCGAGTAGAGCTTAACAGCTATAAATATCCAGATGATTGTAATTACCAATAACACCCAGGAAAAATGGATGAGTTTAATAAAGCTCAGTATTCCAAGTCCCGCCAATATAAGTCCGGATGACAGAGCCGCTATTTCGTTCACAGTTCCGTCCATTGTTGACTGAACTCCATAACGTATCTTTTCATCTATCGTCTGATAGATGACCTTGAATGAAGGTGATTCAATTGAATCTTTAAGTGACTTTGAAAACAGACGGCTCAGCGCAAGTAGCATGAAGAAAAGCATGAATCCGCTTGTTGCGGGTGTGAATCCCATCAGCATCCCAATCAGTATCGCTACAAGGGTAAATGCCGCAACCAGAACAGGTGAGACTGCAAGACAGGTCCGCAATCCATAATTCTTTATCAGGTAAGAAAATACCAGCAGCTTGATAAGCAGGGTGAAAATCATCATACTGCCTGTGAAGAGACCAAGAAAACGGGCCATATCATCTTCTGCCGGATATTGCTCCCTTGTAACTGCCATGAAAGAATACTGGACGAAAAAGGCAGTCATTACTGAAATTGCTATAAAAACTGCCATTATCCTTGTATAGGAATCTGAACGTACGAGAGATATAACAGAAGTCTTCTTTTCCTTTGTTTCCGTACCATTCTCACCTTTGCCTGCTGCAAGCTGAAATCGCCTGCCGATTATGATCTGTAATATACTTCCTATGAGTACTGCCGCAGCACTAATAATCAGAATATTACTGGCCTGAAAACTGAAAGAAAGAAGAACCGGTATAGCATAACAGCTCAGAATTATACCCACCACCATTCCGGCATCAACCAGTCCGAACAGACGTTTCCCCTGACGGAGTGTGAATAACCGGCCTGTTGTGCCCCAGAAACCGAGCATTGCAAGAATATTGAGCGGACCGAGCATAATAAAAACCAGGAAAATCACCCATTTTGCGGGATTCAGAAGAAGCAGGATCCAGAGAAACAGTGTAAGCAGGGTAACAAATATAAGGTTCAGAATTGCAAAATTCCTGAAGTGCATCCGTGTCTGCAATCCTGTATAGAGCGACGTGAGGATGATTCCTGCCAGGCCGGAGACAACATATCCCCTTGCCATCATCTTTTCGTCAAATATTGAGAGAAACAGAGAATGGGCACTTATGTCAAAGGCGCCAAAAAAAATGCCTAGAAAAACAGATTGTGCAAGCAGCATTGACACCATCGACTCCTCTCCTGGTTCAATTCCAAGGAGTTTGAACAATCTGTCGCGCATAAAAATTTTCCCGTTAATATTAAAAGCACAATAAAGTTAGCAATTAATATCATTCAAGATGTTTACAACTGCTTTTTTTTCGAATTCAAATAAAGAGAAGTCAGTTTCAGTTAATCGGGGAAAACCTTATACGATAAAGGTTTAATGAGGTATTTCATCTCTGATCTTTGAGCATATAAGATTTATATCCAGATCAATTCCCTCAACTATAAAATGAGCCTTGCTGTACCATTTCTCGCGGTAAGCAAGCTTTTCTTCAATAAAATAAATCAGTTTGTCATCGGGTACATTTTTCAGTAACGGCCTTTCACCGGAAGAATTCAGAAGCCGCTGAGTAAGTTGCCCCGGACTCATCTTAAGGTAAATTGTCAATCCTGTTTCAAGCATGAATTCCAGATTATCACCATGACATGGAGTACCGCCGCCTGTTGATACAACAGTTTCCGACAGACAGCCCAAACTCTTCAGTACTTCTGATTCGACAGTGCGAAAATGATCCTCGCCATCCTGTGAAAATATCTGCGGGATTGTTTTACCGGCCCGTTCCTCAATTTTCCTGTCAAGGTCGATGAATGTCCATCCTAATGCTGATGCAAGCTTTTTTCCTGCGGTTGATTTACCGCTTCCCATAAAACCGATTATATATACCAGTCTTTTTTCAGGCATTATAGTTCGAGCTTCATCTGGGCAGGATCCTCATGTGCCGGAGCAGATGGTTCTTCATCATCATTTTCCACTTTAGCCGGTGCACTCTCTTTCTTTAAGACAGGTTCAAGTTCCTGTATATTTTCGACAGTAAAGCTTGTAAGTCTCTTGCCTTTAGCCTTGTAACTCTTCACTCCTATGAATTCGGCAACTTCAATTATCTCGGTATCCCGGTTCTTGTGCTTGCCTCCGAAATGGATTTCAAACCTGGGGTATTCAACTTCCGTTATGCTTATAAGTCTCGATTCGGGATGTTCATTGATAAAGCAGAGCGGTTTTTCTGACTCCTCGATCATGAACCGTTTCAGGTAATAGTATTTCTGTTCAGCATCCCAGTAAACTGCCGAGTACACCTTGCCGGACCTGTATTTCTCAATTACCAGTATATTCTCCTCAAAATGATTCGACAAGTCAAAACCTGTATGCCTGAAGAATCCGTTCTTCGTAATGACCACGATTTTATCATCGGCACTGAATTCACCAAGATATGTTCCTCTCCCGTCAACATTAAGCCTGAAGACGGAATCATCGAACCATATCTTCCTCCCGCCGAGTGTGGAGAGACCTTTTTCCTTCAGCATTATTTTATGAACAGCATTCTTTGTGAGTATATTACCCATTGAGGACTTACCCTTGATGTTAAGCTGTCCGAAGTCAAATTCAAAAACCAGTTTCTTAAGACGGGCTTTAGGCTTATGATGAACTTTGATCATTTCGGCCTCGCCATTTGGATTGGCGCTGAAGTACACTATTTTTGAACCGGGAGTGCCCCGTGTCAGGTTGTACTCTTTATCGCGGGTGAGGCCGGTTATCGCGCATCGTTTCGCCAGAAGGGGTCCATCCTTGCCATCCTGGTAAACGATATTGAAAATTGTACGTTCATCATTTTTAAGGAACACCTGGGCGTGGATTATGTCGTTCCCCACAAAAACCTTTTCCGCAACTCTGGTTATCAGGTAAACCCCGTCTTTCCTTATAACCAGGATATCATCAATATCGGAGCAATCACATACAAACTCATCCTTTTTCAGGCTTGTCCCTAAAAATCCTTCCTTATAATTGATATACAACTTTGCGTTGCTGGCGATGACTTTGGTTGCCTGGATGGTATCAAAGCTCCTGATCTCGGTTCTTCTTTCCCTTCCTTTGCCGTATTTTTTCTTTATCTGCTTGAAATAATTTATAGTGAACGGCACAATATTTTTAAGGTGGTTTTTCACCTCTTCAAGTTCTGCTTCAATACCCTTTATTTGCTCGTTTGCCTTCTTTGAATCGTATTTTGAGATCCTCTTGATCTTTATTTCCGTGAGCTTTATTATATCCTCTTCCGTTACTTCCCTCAGCAATTTCTTTTTATAAGGTTTCAGTCCTTCGTCAATAGCCTTTATGACAGCTCCCCATGTTTCGCACTCCTCAATATCGCGGTAAATCCTTTTCTCGATAAAGATCTTTTCGAGCGACGACATGTGCCACTCCTCCTGCAATTCCTTCCTGCGTATCTCAAGCTCAGCCTTCAGCAGTCCGACTGTTCTGTCGGCGGAGTGTTTAAGAATTGTGCTTACTCCCATGAATGAAGGCTTGTTGCCGTTAATCACACAGGTGTTCGGTGAAATGGAATATTCGCAATCGGTAAGCGCATAGAGAGCATCAATGGTCTTGTCGGGAGATACTCCTGGCATGAGGTGTACTACAATTTCCACATTGGCTGATGTATTATCATCAATTCTCCTGATCTTGATCTTTCCTTTTTCATTGGCTTTGATAATGGTTTCAATCAGCGTTGAGGTTGTTTTTCCAAAAGGTATCTCGGTGATCACCAGTGTTTTCTTGTCGATCTTCTCAATTTTCGCCCTCACCTTGACAATCCCGCCTCTCTGTCCATCATTGTATTTTGAAACATCTATCAGCCCTCCAGTCGGAAAATCGGGATAGATAACAAAATTCTTCCCCTGGAGATATTCAATTGTAGCATCTATCAGTTCAATAAAATTATGAGGCAGTATTTTTGAAGCAAGCCCGACTGCAATCCCTTCCACACCCATTGCCAGGAGCAGGGGAAATTTGACAGGGAGAGTAACAGGTTCCTTATTTCTTCCGTCGTAGGAAAGTTTCCATTCTGTGGTTTTCGGATTGAACACCACATCAAGAGCAAATTTTGAGAGTCGCGCCTCGATGTACCTGGGGGCTGCCGCGCCGTCACCGGTAAGAACGTTGCCCCAGTTCCCCTGGGTATCGATAAGCAGCTCCTTTTGTCCCATCTGTACGAGAGCATCGCCTATTGAAGCATCCCCGTGAGGATGGAACTGCATCGTATGTCCTATTATGTTGGCCACCTTGCTGAAACGTCCGTCATCCATCCGCTTCATCGAATGGAGTATACGTTTCTGAACGGGTTTCAGTCCGTCAAAAAGATCAGGAACGGCACGCTCAAGAATAACATATGAAGCATAATCCAGGAACCAGTCCTGGTACATACCAGAAAGAGCTGTTACGGTATGAAGAGCTGCTGGTCCTTCCGGTACCTCATCTCCGCCTTCAATACCGTCAATATCAAGATCCATTTCTTCCATAAACAAACTTCTGACTTTCAGGGAATCTTTCAGACCCCTTCTTCAACCTTATCCTCTTCGACTCTCAGGTTTTCAATTATAAAATCCTGTCTTTCAGGAGTATTCTTACCCATATAGAATTCAAGATAGCCATTCACGGCATCTGTTTTCTTCATCCTCACCGGCTCAAGCCGCATATCCTTTCCGATAAAGTGCTTAAACTCATCCGGCGAAATTTCGCCCAGTCCCTTGAACCGTGTGATCTCCGGATTTGGTCCGAGATCCTTTATTGCCTTCGCTTTCTCTTCCGGGGAATAACAATACCTGGTCTCCTTTTTGTTTCTTACCCTGAACAAAGGTGTCTGCAGAATGTAAACATGTCCCTTTCTGACCAGATCAGGGAAAAACTGCAGGAAAAAAGTAAGCAAAAGAAGCCTGATATGCATTCCGTCAACATCTGCATCGGTTGCTATCACAACATTATTATACCTGAGGTTTTCAATTCCATCTTCGATGTCAAGGGCTGCCTGGAGCAGATTGAATTCCTCGTTTTCATATACTATTTTCTTTGTAAGACCGAATGAGTTGAGCGGTTTCCCCCTGAGGCTGAAGACAGCCTGTGTTTCAACATTTCTTGATTTGGTTATTGAGCCGCTTGCTGAATCTCCTTCTGTTATGAAGATGGTAGAACCGAGTTTATCGGGATCACTTGTATTGTAATGGATCCTGCAATCCCTCAGCTTCTTATTATGCAGACTCACTTTCCTGGCTCTCTCCCTTGCAAGCTTCTGGATCGAGGATATTGCTTTCCTCTCTTTCTCGGAATCCTGGATTTTCTTCAGTAAAATTCCGGCTGTGTCGGGATTCTTGTGAAGAAAATCATCGAGTTGTTTCTTGATGAAGTCAGTGATAAACGTCCTGACGGAAGGTCCTTCCGGGCCCATATCCTTTGAACCAAGCTTTGTCTTGGTCTGCGATTCAAATATCGGTTCCTCGATTTTTACGCTAATTGCTGCAATGATTGATGATCGAATATCTGCAGGATCGTAATCCTTTTTATAGAATTCCCTGATAGTTTTTACAATTGCTTCCTTAAATGCTATCAGGTGCGAACCGCCCTGTGTGGTGTGCTGACCGTTGACAAAGCTGTAATAATCTTCTCCGTACTGAAGTCCGTGAGTGAATGCAACCTCAATGTCGTCTCCATTCAGATGGATAAGAGGATAGAGACCCTCCTTGCTCATATTCTCATTCAGAAGATCAGCAAGCCCGTTCCTTGATAAGAATTTGTTCCCGTTAAAATTGATTACCAGTCCTGAATTGAGGTATACGTAGTTTTTAAGCAGGGAATCCACGTATTCCGATATATAAAAGTAGTTGCCGAACATCCCTTCATCAGGCTGGAAGATCACCTCACAGCCATTTTCCTCGCTGGTGGATTTCAGCGCATGATCCCTGACAGTCAGTCCGTGCCCAAATTCAGTGACTTTTATTTGTCCGTCGCGTATTGACCTTATAATGAATCTTGAAGAGAGTGCATTTACTGCCTTTACCCCGACACCGTTCAGTCCTACTGATTTCTTGAAGGCTTTTGAATCATACTTTGCACCGGTATTCATCTTTGCCACGGCATCGACGACCTTGCCCAGCGGTATACCGCGTCCGTAGTCGCGTACCCTTACCTCCTTGCCTATGATTGACACATCGATTTTCTTGCCGAAACCCATCATGTACTCATCAACAGCATTATCCATCACCTCTTTCAGCAGAACATAGATACCATCATCCTGTGACGAGCCATCACCCAGTTTGCCAATATACATGCCTGGTCTCAGACGGATATGCTCTCTCCATTCAAGGGTCTTAATATGTTCCTCAGAATATCCAACAACCGTCATTTTTCGGAATTTTTGCGCAAATATAGTCAAATAGACCTGTCGCCATTTGTCAATTTTTCAACAATGCACCGGAATTTTATCCCCTCCGGTATGACAAAAAGACAGCGGTAAAAATATCAATCTGATTGAATGATAATTACATCTGACGCTGAACTGTTGAAAAAGAGATCAGAAAATAACAGCATAGATCTTCAGGACTGATCGCTTCCTGTTATAATCAGAATATTTAAGATCAAAATCCCAGATCCATTCCTCATTCACCTGTCCTTCCGGCAAGGGAATGAATGTAGTTTTATTTTCTGATGTATTCCCCCTGACATCAGTATAAACCTGGGCAGTATCAGTTATGAGAAGAAACTTGTGTTTCATAAGGAACCTCATATGGCTCTTCTGGACCTCTTCCCTGAAATGTTCAAAATCGGCTTCCGTTGCTCTGGATTTTGCTTTCAGCAGTTTCAGAGGCAGGTATTCCAGCTGCGTGAGAAGATTCAGGGAAAGCACCAGTCCCGGATCCTCCTCCGGACTGTAATCAGGAATAACAATCTTATCCAGTGAGGGGAGTTTGTTCAGGAAAATTCGTTTTCCTGCAATCTTCCAGACCTCTTCGATCAATCCTCCTGTAACATCCTCTTCTAACAGCCTGATCTTTTTCATCCCTTCGGTCTGGCGATAAACATCCGGAGGATGTATTATATCGATCAGAACTATTTCATCAGCTCTTTCGAGCATCTCTGAAAGAGGAAGCTCAAGCAGCCAACCGCTGCCCAGTGCTGTAATTTTCTTAGGTTTATAAAGATCAATTGCCTTCAGGATCAGTCTCCTGCACTTCTCCTGGTGAGTTTCCCATCCTCCCTCCTGATGAATATGACGATGAATAAAACCATGCTGGTAATCATAATATCTCATCCTGTTCAGGATCCTCCTGTACGAATCATTGTGAGTCATTTCCCGGAGGTTTCGTTTCTTAGATTTTTCAAAGCTTCCGTCATCATCTGCTGGAATTTCATTGCCAGCTCATCAGGATTACCTGTTCCGAATGATTCAGGCTGTACCGGATCAAGTACTCTTATTGTTATCCTGTGGAATCCTCCGAAAATGAGTCCGTGCTTTGGAAGAATGCCTCCCGTGCCATCCATCAGCACGGGTAGTATGGGTTTATCAGCAGATATTGCCAGCTGGAACGCTCCTCTTTTGAAGAATGCGATCTCCCTGTCAGTCGATCGTGTGCCTTCGGGAAAAATCATTATTGAAATATCCCTTTTAAGACACTTGTATGATTCTTCAAGCATTTTTTCCTTGCTCTCCTTGTCACCTCTGTCAACTGTTATGTAATCAGCCATTTTCAGATACCATCCCAGCACCGGGACCTTGTTGTTCTCTATTTTGGATATCCACTTGAAGCGGTACCTCAGGCAGTTGACCAGAAGGATATCAAGTATCGACTGATGATTTGAGATAATTACATAAGTTCTTCCCGGAACAGCTTTTTTCCTTCCTTCAACCTTTATTTTCCATATCGGTATAAGATATGAAATGATTACCGCCTGGTAAATGAGCATCCAGTGGACTATAGTTCTGTTCCTGTCGAATGGCAGCACTATCAGCCATACGATTAAAGTCACAGGGAAGAACACGATCAAAAATGCTATTCCCACAAGCCACACCGCAATTGATTTCAGAATATCCATTCAACTATTTTCCAATTTAAACGGCTCTGTGTAACAGAGAAAACATATCTGGTTTTAAAAGAATTTATAAATTACTGATCCTGTTATTTTAAAATCCTCCTTTTTAAAAACTTCAATCATATCCTTTACCATGTGCCTGCAGCTGACAAGCTTTCTTGAAACATCAATCATTTCACCCGATCCTTCCATCTCACATTCATGAATTATTCCTCCTTTCACGAATAACCTGCAGAAATGCTTTTTACCATTGAATTCGAACTTGTTAATGAAATAATAATCAGGGCCATAAGCATAGTTCCAATCCCATGTCCGGTATTTTGACTTCTCGAGAGACTGTATCTCAGCCTTATCTTCATTATTCAGCTCGGCCAGTGAGTTACCCTTCTGCCCAAGAAAAAACTCCAGCATTCTTTTTCTGAAATCAATAATGCCATTCACATTCCCTGCAATCTCCTTAATGTTCATTACCGGCGACGGATTTGAGTCGACTGCCTTCGTCGAATAGTTTGACCTGTCCTTTCTGAGTGATCCTTTCAGATCATCAAGCAGTGTGCTGAACAGAAGTGTGCCATGATGCAGGACCTTCTCACGGTGAATGTGCTCTGCATTCCCTGATATTTTCAGTCCGTTGACTTTCAGGTCATTCTTCCCTTCAAATTCTGCCCTGATGCCTAATGTCGCAAGAAATTCTATCACAGGAAGAGTATATTTCCTGAAATCAACCTGTCTTCCCTTTGAGCTGTTAAGGATAAAAGTGAAATTAAGATTGCCGAAGTCGTGGTAAACCGTACCTCCCCCCGATATCCGTCTTATAACAGGGATTGCCTTTTCATAAATAAATCTGGTATCGGCTTCCCTGTGAGCCACCTGATGTTTTCCGATTATGACTGAAGGACTGTTTATACCAAGAATCAGGTACTCATTCTGTTTGTTCTTAAGGAGATATTCATCAACCGCCAGGTTGAAATATGGATTGGTTGTATTCAGATTCAGGCAAAGCATAAATGAATTATTTATTATAATATGGTCCTTTGCCAAGCAACTTAATGTCAGCAACTTCATATAACTTGTAAACACTCCATCCGATCAGTGCGCCGACAACTGAACCGCAAATTACATCACCCGGATAGTGAACGCCGAGATATATCCTGCTGTATCCTATTATTGCAGCCCAGAGGATAATACTGATCGTGAACCATCTTTTTCTTATGAACATAATGCTCATCAACGCTACATTAAATGCGTTGGATGCGTGTGATGACACAAATCCGTATAATCCTCCGCATTCGCCATTGACCAGGTGTACAATCCCCTGCAGAGCAGGTTCATGGCAGGGTCTAAGACGGTGGAACACGTTCTTGAAAGCCTGAACCGATAACTGGTCAGCAAGGGTTGCCGCTATTATTATGAATAATAGTATTACCGGGAATTTCCTTTTATGTTTGTATCCTATCCAGACGAGGATTGCCAGGTAAAGGGGAAACCAGATGATTTTTCCGCTTATGGCATACATAATATTATCCCAGAATGGAGAGTTGAGGGAGTTAAGAAACAGAAAAAGCTGCTGGTCAAGTTGCTCAAGCATAATATCCCGGGTTAATCATTCATTACTTTCCATAGCATATCTTTCAGTGTTGAGATCCCGTATCCTGTTACTGACGAAATGAATACTCTCGGCAGCCCGGGAAGGTCCCTGCGTATTTCTTCCATCAGCTCCTCATCAAGGAGGTCAGACTTTGAAATTGCCAGAACACGCTTTTTGTCGAGCAGTTCAGGATTGTACATTTTCAGTTCATTGATAAGAATCTCGTACTCTTCCCTGATGTTCTTACTGTCTGCCGGAATCACAAAAAGCAGTATTGAGTTCCGTTCAATATGCCTTAAAAACCTGATCCCCAATCCTTTCCCTTCATGTGCTCCCTCAATTATTCCGGGAATATCGGCCATTACAAACGATTTATCGTTCCTGTAGCTTACAATACCCAGGTTTGGGGTAAGTGTTGTGAAAGGATAATCAGCAATCTTCGGCTTTGCTGCCGACACGACAGAAAGAAGTGTTGATTTTCCTGCATTGGGAAAGCCGACAAGACCCACATCAGCAAGTATTTTAAGCTCCAGGATGAACCAGTCTTCAATCCCCGGCTCACCTGGCTGTGCGTACCGGGGTGTCTGGTTTGTGGAAGATTTGAAGTGAGTGTTGCCGAGTCCTCCTCTACCTCCCTTTACAAGGATCTTTTCTTCTCCATTTTCCGTTATTTCAAAGATAAGCTGTTCCTTTTCGGCTGTTTTAGCAACTGTCCCCAGCGGGACCTCAATGATAATATCGCTGCCGTCGGCACCGGTTGACTGCTGCGAACCTCCTCTTTCTCCGTTACCGGCAAAAATATGGCGTTTGTATTTCAGGTGAAGGAGAGTCCACATCTGGTTATTTCCTCTGACGATCACATGTCCTCCCCGTCCGCCATCGCCGCCATCAGGGCCTCCCTTAGGAATGAATTTCTCCCTTCGCAGATGCGCAGAGCCTGCGCCTCCGTTCCCGGAACGGCAGAAGATCTTTATGTAATCTACAAAGTTGGAGTCAGGCATTTATTTTATATTTTACAAAAACCATGAGTTAATAAGAAAAAGAAGGGGAGAAGAGGAGAAGAGGAGAAGAGGTGAACGGGGAAATGAACGATTTTTTCTCCTTTTCTCCTTTTCTCCCTTTCACCCCTTCCCCTCTTTTATCCATCATGTCCTCTTACATAAGTTTCCTCATATACCCTGAGAGTCTCCCGAAAATATCTTCTATACTGCCCATTCCATTGACCGGCTGATAGATGCCTCTTTTGCGGCAATAATTGATAATAGGTTCTGTTTTCTCTCTGTACACATCGATCCTGTTCTCAATTACTTTCGGGTCCCGGTCATCAGGACGGCCTGATTGATCGGCTCTCAGCGTGAGTCTTTTAAACAGCTCATCATGATCGACTTCAAGAACGAGCATGCTGTTGATCTTCATCTTTCTTTTCTTCAGCATCTTTTCGAGCGCAATTGTCTGATCAACTGTCCGGGGAAATCCATCGAACAGAAACCCTGCGCTGTCTTTTGTGGAGTCGATCTTTTTAGCTATCAGTTCAATTACAACTTCATCAGGTACCAGTTCTCCTTTCGACATTATTGAGCTCATCTTCTTTCCCAGCTCAGTCCCCGAAGCTATCTCAGCCCGGAGCATATCGCCTGTTGAAAGATGAGTAAGATTGAACTTCTCAGCCAGCTTTACCGACTGAGTTCCCTTACCCGATCCGGGAGGTCCAAAAATCAAAAAATTTACCATAATATAGAATTAAGTTTAAACTACTTAGCCAGAGTATAAACAGATGGCAGGTTTCGGCCATAACCGTTATAATCGAGCCCATAACCCACAACAAAATTATTCGGTATTTCAAATCCTACATAGTTGATAGGGATATCTTTCTTATATGCAGTCGGTTTAAGCAGCATCGCAGCTATTTTGATCTCAGCAACATTCCTGATAACAAGCTCATTTACAATCCTTTCCAGAGTAGCCCCGGTGTCAACGATATCTTCGACCACAATGATCTTCTTATTGATCAGGTCTTCATTCCAGCCAATAAGCTCCTTTACCGAACCAGTTGAACTTGTGCCGACGTATGAAGCAAGTTTAACAAAAGTGATCCTGGCATTCAGTTCGGTTTTCCTGAACAGGTCGGCAGCAAACATAAATGCTCCGTTCAGGATGCCGACAAAAATGACTTCGCTCCCCGTGAAGTCGCGGTTTATCTGCAGGGCAATCTCATCAATCCTTTTACGGATTGACTGCTCAGAGATAAGTTCCCTGAACTTCTTGTCAAGTATTCTTACTTCGTTCATGAGGATGATTTTTGAATGTGAAGCCGGAGCGAAAATATGAAAATAATAGCTTATTTTTGCCCTGATCAGAAAGTTAAATTAAAAAAATCATATGAAACCTCTGGTAAGCATTATTATGGGAAGCACCTCTGACCTGCCGGTTATGGAGAAAGCGGCCAGAATACTCGATGACATGAAAATACCTTTCGAGATGAATGCACTCTCTGCACACCGAACACCCGAAGAGGTTGGGAAATTTGCCAGGGGTGCTGCCGGAAGAGGGATTAAAGTAATTATAGCTGCTGCAGGGATGTCGGCTCATCTGCCCGGGGTAATTGCTGCAATGACACCTCTTCCTGTGATCGGTGTGCCGATAAAAGTGTCACTTGAAGGCCTCGATTCCATATTGTCAATTCTTCAGATGCCCCCGGGAATACCCGTTGCAACGGTTGGTGTGAACGCATCTGAGAATGCAGGGATACTTGCAGCGCAGATAATTGCATCAGGCGACGAAAAAGTGATGAAAGAGGTTATTAAATACAAGCAGGACCTGAAGAAGAAAATAGTTGAAGCCAGCAAGGAGCTCAAAAAGATCCGGTTTAAATACAAAACCAATTGATTTTTTTCGTATCTTTATAGTTTATACCTGAACCATTTTGTACTCGCTGCACAAAATTGCTGTTTCGGTTTTATTGCTTTCTCTCTCTTCATCTGCTTCAGGAGGTGATCCTTATCGGATTCCTGCAGGAGCTGACGGAGCAGGGATGGGTTCAGTATGCATCCTGAAGAACGGATTCTGGTCTTCATTCCACAACCAGGCACTCCTGGCCGGGAGCAGGTCATTTTCAGCCGGAATAGGTTATGAGAACAGGTTCAGCATAAGCGAACTGGGAACCAGGACAGCAGGGCTTGTCTTCCCTGCCGGAGAAACATCGCTGGGCATCGTGTATTCGCATTTCGGATATAATCATTTCAGAAGGGAGCTGGGCGGAATAAGCTGCGGAATGATCCTTTCAGAAAGTATTGCTGCGGGGGTGCAGATCGATTATTTCTCTGAAAGGACCTCAGGTGAGTATGAGAACAGAAACACAGTAACTTTTGAAGCCGGGATGCTCGTTTCACTTAAAGAGAATATCAGCATAGGGATTCATGTTTTCAATCCTGTTCCCGGTTCACTCAGGAAAACCTTTTTACCTACATCTCTCAGGGTTGGTGCCGGGATAGAACTAAGCAAGGTCCTGTTTGCAGGTGCTGAAGCGGAGATGAGCTCCGGTGAAAAGCTTATACTTCATACCGGATTTGAGTACGAGGCATTTGAGAAATTCCGGCTTCGTGGAGGATTCAGCACTGAGAACACTTCGTTTAGTTTCGGATTGGGATATCTTCTGAAATCCCTGCAGCTTGATCTCAGTTTCGCAACTCATGAAAAGCTTGGAATCACTTCAGGTGTTTCTCTGGTTTTTAAGGTTCGTGAATAGATTAACCGCAAAGGTCGCAATGAATGCAAAGAAGGAAAAAAGTATGTTAAATTAAGAAATCTCTGTGTCAGCCTGAGCCCCGATTTATCGGGGACGAAGGCCTCTGTGGAACTCTGTGTAACTAAAAGGTCTATGATTAAAAGTCAATTCTCCGGTTGTTTGATTAACATTCTTTATGCATTATTCTCCTTTGCGAACACCTTTGCGCTCTTTGCGGTTAAGAGAGTTTTTGTAATTATTACCATAATAATATTAATTAGTTACAAAGTATTTTGTCAGAACAACGACCTATCAGGAACTATTACAGAAATAGCAGAGCAACTCGCTGCAGATGATTCAGATACTGAGGCTGCAGCAATGTTCGTTGAACAGCTGAACGAGCTCTCTGAAAACCCCGTCAGAATGAATTCAGGAGATGAATCTGAATTAGCACGGCTTTTTTTTCTTTCGGATTTTCAGATCAGAGCTATCCGGGACCACATTGAAAATTCCGGTAGTATCGTTTCGTCTTTTGAGATTGCATCCATTCCCGGATTCGACCGTCAGATAACGGAAATGATGATCCCCTTTATTTCTCTTAAAAGTGTTGAGAAAGACAGTCCCGGAAAAATAAACCCCTGGAACGCTCTTGTAACAAATTTTATAATTAAGCCCGGTGAAACTGACACATCCTCTCCGGGTTCCCGGTCGAAAGTATTGTCGAAATACAGAATCACAGCCGGGCCGTTTTCGTCAGGATTAACTATTGAAAAGGACGCCGGCGAGAAATTCCTTTCAGGTTCTCCTCCCCTGCCCGATTTTTTGTCTTCATATTTTTCATATTCAGGGAAAAGAATTATCCGTAAAATAATCGTAGGTGATTTTTCTGCATGTTTCGGGCAGGGTACAAATATAAATACCAGGATGCGCCAGGGATTTTCCACCATAGCTTCAGGGTACATGACAGGACGCGATGAGATAAAGCCATATACGTCGAGCGATGAAAACAACTTCTTCAGGGGTGCCGCAATGACAATTTCTGCCAGGGATCTGGATCTTTCACTCTTCTGCTCTTATAACAGAACTGATGCGACCGTTAGCATGTCAGCCGATTCTGCAGAAATGCATGTGACAAATTTTTATACTTCCGGCCTGCATAATTCGGAATCTCTCCTTTCAAAAAAGGATGCTATAGCCGAAACATCATTCGGGATCAATCTGAATTACAATCTCCAGGCTGTCAGGCTCGGCCTGACATGGTCAGAAAGCCGGTTTTCACTCCCTCTGGTTCTGAACGGCAGTGGTCCTGAAGATATTTATAGATTTGAAGGAAAGATGAACGGAGTCTGTTCTGTCTACTATAACAGCTTGATTAAAAGGATATTATTGTTCGGAGAATTGTCAGCTGATTATTCACTTGATCTTGCAATGGTACAGGGAGTTACGCTCCGCCCGTCAGACAGGCTATCCATTAATTTTCTTTACAGAAGCTATTCTCCGGGATTTACCTCTTTTAATGGAAGAGGTCCGGGAACAGGTTCCTCAACGGCAAATGAGTCCGGTCTTCTGGGTAATTTCACTTTTGAAGCCGCAAAGCATCTTTTCATAACTGCCGGCTGTGACATAGCCTGGTTCCCATGGCTTAAATATCATACCAGCTTTCCATCCCGGGCTGTGAAACGGGAATTAAAAATCAGGTATGTGCCTGATGAAATCTTCACTGCGGAAGCATCATATAATTACAGGTTTTCAATGTCGGATGTAAATCATGAACAGGGTATTGCCGGTGTTTCAGAGCTGACGTCCAGAACACTGAAAGGAATAATAAAATATTCTCCCCTGGAGAGAATAACCCTGACAACACGTGCTGATTATAAGATCGTTGATGAATCCGGCAGTACAGGCATGCTCCTGCTGCAGGACATTAGCCTCATGTTCCGGCAGATACCGGTCACTATCCGGATCAGACATTGCATTTTCAGTACTGATGACTGGGATTCAAGGATTTATGCATACGAAAATGACCTTTTATACAGTTTCAGCATTCCGGCATTATCCGGAAAAGGGTGCCGTACTTATCTGATAGCGGAATGGAAGATCGCAGACGTTGCGGAACTGAGGGTAAAGTATGGTATAACTTCGCTTCTTGAAGAGGGTAATAGTCTGGAAGAAAAAGATGAAATGAAGATGCAGTTCAGAATCAGGTTTTAAGATTGTCGTGCAGTCCTGAAATCTTTAAATCTTCTTTTGGCTATTCTGAAGTACCCCGGATCATTTTCATAGCCGATAAAACCCCTGTTCAATGCAGCACATGCTATCCCGGTGCTGCCTGTCCCCATAAACGGATCAAGCACAAGGTGATTTTCAAAAGTGACGAGCTTTGTCAGATGAAGCATGAGATCCACCGGTTTGATGGTCGGATGGTTATTATAATCCTCCGCATGCTGGCGGACTTTGGGAATGACAAAAAACTTATCATACCCGTCTTCAAATTCCTCAGTACGAAGAATATTTGAAGTCACTCTGCCCGTCGGGTGAGGATTATGCCCGACATCCTTTTCACCTCTGGCATATGGTATCCTTGTTGCATCGATATTCAGAACGCCGGTACCATATTTTAAAACGTTCTGAGCAATGGTCAGTCTTTCCTCAGGCGGTTTCTGAACCATAATAACAGGCTCATACGCGGGTTTGATACCAAGTCCGGCTCCTTTGTACTTTTTGCCTGATACCGAAGCCGGTTCGTATTTCAGTTTTTCTCCCTTGTTCTTATAACTGGCAGAACCGCCTTTTTTATAGCCCTGGACATAAGAATATCTGCCTGCAACTTTGCTTTTAACGCCTGCTTCAGAATCAATTTCAAGCGCAATATTCCTGCTTTTAGGCATCCCGTTCAGGAAAGCCCAGAACAGTATATCCCTGATTATAAATCCTGTATCTTCTATTTCCACCATTAACCTGTGGAGAAGTCGTACAGAAGAAAAAACAAGTGCAAATGCACCCGGTTTCATTACCCGGAGGCAGTCGGTCCATATTTGTTTATCAGGAAGTGCTTTGTCCCAGTAGTTATTCTGAAATGAGATGCCATAAGGAGGATCGGTGATAACAGCATCTATGGAACAGCTTTCAATTTCCACCAATCCGGAACAGTTTCTAAGATATACCTTAAACTTGTTCTTCATTTTTTCACCGGAAAAGATTTTGCCTGGCACCAGGATTCTGATTATTCAGGTGTTTTAATGTCGCGGATATTGAGCTGGAGATTTTTATTGCCCCTGAACTCATTCATTTCCACCGAATAACATATATCAAAGGGGTTGCCTTTTCTAATATGTTCAAAATGATTGGCCTGGCCGAATGCAATGGCAGGAAGTGTTTTAGTTCCTGTAGATTCCTGGCACAGATCAAGCTTAAGGTGTTCACCGCTGGCGCCAACCATCCGTCCAGTACCACTGTCGAAGACGTTTCTTGAAACAAAAACAGGTGACATGTTCTCCGGGCCAAAAGGCTGGAACTGGTTCATTACCCTGAAGTACTCTTCGTTTATTTCTGAAAAGGAAAGCTCGGTGTCAATCAGTACTCTTGGCAGCATCTGGTCTTCAGTAATAGTGCTGTTGACATACTGTTCAAATCTTTCAATAAAAGGCTTGATATTTTCTTTTTTAAGCGTAAGCCCTGCAGCAAACATATGTCCTCCGAAGCTTTCCAGGAGGTCGCTGCAAGCCTCTATTGCCTGATACAGATCGTAGCCCTGGACTGATCGTGCAGAACCTGTTGCAAATCCATTCGATTCGGTAAGTATTACTGTCGGACGGTAATATGTTTCAATAAGGCGCGAGGCTACAATTCCAATGACGCCTTTCTTCCATGACGGATTGAAGAGTACAGTTGTTTTGGCATTTGTTGTACCCTGGTCCTCCGATATCATCCTCATAGCTTCAGTGGTGATAATCCTGTCGATGCTTCTCCGTTCGATATTATAATTATTGATCTCCTTGCTGATGCCTGTCGCCAGTTTTGTATCACTGGCAATCAGAAGCTCAACCGCCCTGCCACCGGTTTCCATCCTGCCGGCTGCATTTATGCGAGGGCCTAACTTGAAAACAACGTCTTCAATGGTTAGCGCCCTGCTTACTTCAGCTTCCCTGATTATCTCCCTCAGCCCCATACGCGGGGATTCATTAAGCTGTTTCAGGCCGAAATATGCCAGTACGCGGTTTTCTCCGGTTATCGGAACAATGTCGGATGCTATGCTGACTGCTACAAGATCAAGGTAATGGATGATTGAAGTGAAGGGAATTCCATGTATCCTTGAATAGGCATGGATCAGCTTGAATCCTACTCCGCATCCTGAAAGCTCTTTATAGGGATAATTGCAGCCAGGCTGTTTAGGATCAAGGACAGCCAGGGCACCCGGTATTTCGTCACCCGGGTAATGATGGTCGCAGACAATTACATCGAGTCCCTTGTTTTTTGCATATTTGATCTTTTCCACGGCTTTAATTCCGCAATCGAGAGTGATGATAACCTTGCATTTATTCTGGCCGGCAAAATCGATTCCCTGGAATGAAACTCCATAGCCTTCTTTATACCTGTCAGGTATATAATATTCCACATTTGAATACTGCTCCATGAGAAAAGAATATACCAGGGCTACTGCTGTAGTACCATCTACATCATAATCACCATATACAAGTATCTTTTCATTTTTCTTTATTGCTGTTGAGAGACGGTCAACAGCTATATTCATGTCTTTCATCAGGAAAGGATCATGAAGGTAATCAAGGCTCGGTTTGAAGAATGTCCGGGCTTCTTCCGGTGAGTTTATGTTCCTCTGCACCATCAGGTTTGCCAGTGATTCAGAGACTCCGAGCGCGCCTGCAAGCTGTCTGACCACATTACTGTCACCCCTCTCCTTTATAATCCACTTCTTTTCCATCAGCTTTTCATATTTGTCCAGTCAATATCAAAAACATCCCGGAGCTTCTTCCTGACAATGCTCTTTGCTTCATTTATATCCTGCTTCTTTCTGAGTTCCTTTTCCAGCGAGGTTACTCCCTTGTCGGTAAATCCGCATGGATTGATATGGCTGAAATAGGTAAGGTCGGTATTGACATTAAATGCAAATCCATGCATTGTTACATACCTGCTGGCTTTCACCCCTATCGCGCATATTTTTCTTGCCTTTTCTTTAACTTCCGGTTCAAGCCATACTCCTGTTCCTCCTTCCAGCCTCGATCCTTCAAGGTCATATTCACTCAATGTTTTGATAATAGCCTCTTCAAGCCTGGAAATATATTCTTTGAGTCCTATCTTCATAGCCTCCAGGTCAAAGATCGGATATCCGACTATCTGTCCGGGCCCGTGATAGGTGATATCGCCTCCCCTGTCGATTCTGAAGAATTTCGCATCCTTTGCCCTGAGCTGGATGAAGTCGAGCAGCAGATTGTTTTCAGAACCGCTTTTGCCTAGAGTATAAACATGAGGATGTTCAACGAATATCAGGGTGCCGGGTATGCCTGCACCGGATCCGTTTTCATTGTTTTTCTTACCGATTATAAGCTCCTTGAAGATTGTGGCCTGGTAATCCCAGGTTTCCTTATAATCCATTAAGCCAATATCCTCATATTTAACACTATAGCTCAATTAAGATCCCCCATTTTTGTTGCTGCAATATAATCATAATTATCCAGCCTTCACATGTTTTTCTGCATGAAAGGAGGATCGCACCAGCGGACTGCTTTCGACAAATTCAAATCCCCTGTCCAGTGCCAGCTGCCTGTATTCTTCAAACTTCTGCGGAGGGTAATACCTGACAACTTCCATATGTTCCGGTGAGGGTTTGAGATATTGTCCGAGTGTCAGTATCCTGCATCCTGTTTTAATGAGGTCATCCATCGTTTCAATAACTTCCTGCTCACTCTCCCCAAGTCCCAGCATAAATCCAGACTTTGAGATTTTTCCTTTCCCGGAAATAAATTTTATAACGTCAAGGCTCAGGTCATATTTTGCCTTTGTCCTGATCTGAGGAGTCAGCCTTCGCACCGTCTCGATGTTATGTGAAATCACATCGGGAGAAGCATCAGTTATTTTCTGAATGTTTTCCGGTTTACCATCAAGATCAGGGATAAGTGTTTCTATTGTGATGCCGCGATTTATTTCTTTTATTCTCCTGATTACCTCTGCCCAGAAAGATGAGCCTCCGTCAGGCAGGTCGTCGCGGTCAACTGAGGTGATCACGCAGTGCCGGAGTCCGAGTTTTTTAATCGACTCTGCAAGCCGCTGAGGTTCTTCAGGATCCGGAGGAAGAGGTTTGCCTGTTCTTGTGTTGCAGAATTTGCATGCCCTTGTGCATATATCGCCCAGAATCATAAAAGTTGCCGTTCCCGCATTCCAGCATTCACCAATATTGGGACAGTTACCGCTTGTACAGATTGTATGAAGCCTGTTGCTTTCAACGAGTCGTTTTACACGCGTATAATTCTCCCCGCTGGCACGCTGCATCTTAAGCCATTCCGGCAGCCTTCTTACTCGTTGCATGCTATAATTTTATTTGTTGCAAATGTACACAGAGAAAAACATTATATTTGTTTGATCCGAAAATTAACTCCAATAAATATTCATATGGCAACCGATGAAATAAAAATCAACCGTACCTGTCAGACGGTTCTCGGGGATTTTCCGAAAGTAGGGATCCGCCCGGTTATTGACGGCCGCGAACGGGGAGTCAGGGAGTCCCTTGAAAAACAGACGATGAATATGGCAAAGAGTGCAGCATCTCTTATTTCAAAGAACCTGAAATACCCTGATGGCAAACCTGTTGTATGTGTGATTGCCGATACAACCATCGGAGGCGTTGCCGAGGCAGCAGCCTGTGCTGAAAAATTCAGGAAATCAGGTGTCGGAGTCAGCCTTACGGTCACACCCTGCTGGTGCTACGGCAGTGAAACAATTGATATGGATAATACAATCCCGAAAGCAATCTGGGGATTTAACGGAACAGAACGTCCTGGAGCAGTATATCTTGCCGCAGCTCTTGCCGGTCATACGATGAAGGGTCTTCCGGCTTTCGGCATTTACGGCCATGATGTTCAGGATGCAGGTGACCAGGCGATCCCTGATGATGTAAGTGAAAAAATACTCAGGTTCGTAAAAGCAGGTTTTGCTGTTGCATATATGAAAGGAAAATCATACCTGTCGATGGGTTCAGTATCAATGGGTATTGCAGGATCAATTGTCAGGGAGGATTTCTTCCAGGAGTACCTCGGAATGAGAAATGAATATGTTGATATGAGTGAATTCAACCGCCGGCTGAATGAAGGCATTTATGACAAGGATGAATACAAGAAGGCTCTTTCCTGGACAAAAAAGCACTGTAAAGAAGGAAAAGACATGAATGCCAGGCCTAAATCAAGAGCCCGCAAGGATGAAGAATGGGAGATCGTGGTAAAGATGACCATGATTGCCAGAGACCTTATGGTTGGAAATCCGAAATTGAGGAAGCTTGGCTTTGGCGAAGAAGCCAACGGGCATAATGCGTTACTGGCTGGATTCCAGGGACAGAGACAGTGGACCGATCATATGCCGAATGGCGATTTCCTTGAGGCAATGCTTTGTTCATCCTTCGACTGGAACGGTATCAGGCCTCCTTATCTTGTTGCAACAGAGAATGACGCAATGAACGGAACGCCGATGCTCCTGGGATATCTCCTTACAAACACTGCCCAGATGTTCTCGGATATCCGCACATACTGGAGCCCCTCAGCAATAAAACGGGTGACAGGCGTCAAACCTTCAGGACTGGCTGCAAAAGGGATTATTCACCTTATAAATTCCGGTGCCTCAGCACTTGATTTTTCAGGAAGAGAGACATTGAAAGGTGAACCGTGCATAAAACCTTACTGGGAAATAACATCGAAGGATGCCGTCGAGTGTCTGAAGGCAACACTTTGGGAACCTGCAAATACAGGATATTTCCGGGGCGGAGGATTCTCTTCCCAGTTCAATACAAAAGGTGTAATGCCTCTGACTATATCAAGAGTGAACCTGGTTAAAGGACTCGGCCCGGTATTGCAGATTGCTGAAGGCTGGACAGTGGAGCTCCCTGTAAAAGTTCATAAGATACTGACTGACAGAACCGATCCTACATGGCCGACAACATGGTTCACACCAAGGCTTACAGGCAAAGGTCCCTTTGCTGATGTATACTCTGTAATGGCTAACTGGGGAGCCAACCATTCCGCCTCAAGTTACGGGCATATCGGAGCCGACCTAATAAGCCTTGCTTCACTTCTGAGAATACCGGTATGCATGCATAATGTACCTGAAGATAAGATTTTCCGGCCAAGCTCATGGAATGCGTTCGGCATGGATAAGGAAGGATCGGATTACAGGGCATGCCGGACTTACGGGCCACTTTATAAATGAAGGGTATTAGGGTACGGTTTTAAGGTAAAAGAATGATAGAACAGGCATTTTAAAGATGGATAACCTGGAGGAGAAACCAAAAATTGAGCTGGAGTATGAGACCCTGAAGGATCTGGACAGGACCCGCAGATGGACAATGTTCCTTGCCATCCTGGGTTTTATTGGTATCGGCGTCCTGCTGGTTGTCGGAATTATTACAGGGATCTTTCTGTCTGTCTTCAATAAAGGTGATACAGCCAGCAGCTATCCCGGTTGGCTTGTGTGTGTCGTAATCATTGCAGCATCAGCTATTTATTTTTTCCCTCTGCTTTATATGTTCCGGTTCTCAAAGTTCATTTCAGGAGTGGCTAAAACAAGAAATACTGATGAGCTTAAGAAAGCATTTAAAAACCTGAGATCTTACTTTACCTACATTGGTATCCTTGTTATTGCATTGCTTGTTATCTATATTATTGCTTTCCTGGCGCTGGGTGCTTCCTTTTCATTTCTGAAAGATCTGGGGTGAAAACAAAAGGGGATATCGTTATAGTATTTGACTGCGGAGCAACGAACGTAAGAGTCGTGGCAATTAACAGCCATGGTATCATAAATGCATCCGAATCAATTGCCAACAATACCAAATCCGATCCTTACTATCCCGGTTACAGGATCTGGGATGTTGATGAGATATGGAAAAAAATGTGCCGGGCATCAAGAAAGGTTATCAGGCAGATAAATCAAGGGGATATTGCGGGAGTTACAGTTACTGCCTTCGGAGTTGACGGAACTCTCCTTGACAGATCGGGTAAAATGCTCTACCCTGTAATATCGTGGCAATGCGAAAGGACAGCCCCGGTAATGAATAGCATTGATAAGTATATTCCCCTGACTGATCTTTATGCAGAGTGCGGTGTTCTTCCCTTTACATTCAATACTATAAACAAGCTTATATGGTTTGCTGAAAATAAACCCGGGTTGATTGAGAAGTGTCATAGGTTCCTGTTCATGCCATCAATATTTACCTGTAAGCTTACAGGAGAGATGGTCAACGATATAACCATGGCAGGAACATCCATGATGACAAATCTTTCAACCAGGAAATTCTCTGAAACCATTCTTGATAAAATAGGATTTCCGGCAGAGAAGTTTGGTGATATCGCTGAACCTGGAACAATTACCGGAACTGTTACCTCAAGAGCATCGTTTCAAACCGGTATTCCTGCTGGTGTCCCGGTCGCTGCAACGGGTCATGATACACAGTTCGCTGTTTTTGGATCCGGAGCAGAGGTAAATCAGCCTGTTCTTAGTTCCGGTACATGGGAAATACTTATGGTCAGGTCAGAGGGATACAGGTCGGACAAAGAACAGCTTGACAATGCAATCACCACTGAGCTTGATTCACGTCCGGGATTATATAATATTGGCAACCAATGGATTGCGTCAGGAGTCCTGGAGTGGGCCAGAAAAAATCTTTATGGGGATATAAAGAAGAATGTATATGAAACCATGATATCAGGTGCCGAAAAAGCTCCTGCCGGGTGCAATGGCGTCAGGGTTGTTCCGAAATTTTATGAAGAGCTTAAAGGCAGACCTGGCGGACAGATCCTCGGACTCACAATGGAAACGACGCGCGATGAGATATACAGAGCGATGCTTGAAGCTCTCTCAGAGAGGCTTGCTCAAGGGAAAAGAGCCCTCGAGAAAGCCGGTGGATTCAGGACTGAAAGTATCCTGTGCGTCGGCGGAGGATCAAAGAACAGGTTGTGGAACAGGTTAAGGGCTGATTATACCGGCGTACCCATTAAGGTTATTGACCAAAAGGAGACAACCGTCCTCGGGGCATCACTTTTCGTTCAGGCAGCCTGCGGAAATGCTTCATCACCTGAAGAAGCAAGATCAGGAATTGACTATAAAACTGAAATAATTGAACCTTCAAAATGATAAGCTATTGCGCCGTTGCACCTTTGAGCCGTAAAGCCTTTTAATATGGAAACAGCATACTTCAACGGAAACTTCCTCCCGAAAGACAAGATCCGCATCGACCCGGATGACCGCGGTTTTCTTTTTGCCGATGGAGTTTATGAGGTTGTGAGATGGTACGAAGGATTTTTTTTCGATATGGAAGGACATATTGCAAGACTGAAGAGGAGCTTGCGGGAAGTTCGTATTGAATACCCTGAGGCCGATTCGTTCCCTTCCATAGCCGGTGAACTTATAAAACGCAACAGCCTGCAAAACATACCTTCCCTGGTATATCTCCAGATCACGCGGGGAGCTGCAAAACGCAGCCATGCTTTTCCCTCACCTCCAATACCTCCGACTGTTTATTCGTTTGCCCGCGGATTCAGACCCGAGAAAGAACTTATCTCAAAGGGTATTCATGCCATACTCCGCAATGATAACAGATGGACCAGGTGTGACATCAAATCAGTATCCCTGCTTCCTAATATCCTGAGCTTCCAGGAGGCAAGGGATTCAGGAGCCCTGGAATGTATTTTTGTAAAAGACGGGAATATAACAGAATGCGCACATTCCAATGTATTCTTTGTTATTAACGGAGTACTAACTACCCATCCGGAATCTGAAAAGGTGCTTGCAGGAATAACAAGAAAAAATGTTCTCCGTCTTGCCCGTGAAGCAGCTATTCAGATCAGTGAACGACCGTTGCCTGCAGGCAGACTGCCGGAAATCACTGAAGCTTTTGTAACAAATACCTCCTTTGAGATAGCACCGGTCATTTCTGTTGACGGCAAACCTGTCGGAAAAGGAGTCCCGGGACCTGTAACCAGACTTCTCCGTGAGAAATTTGATACCGAGATACAGGCATTGAAAGGCTGATGCCCTGAGCATGAATTTTTCTATATTTGCACAAATTTTTAATCAGTTATGAATATCCCGGAACTCAGTGAACAGGAACAGATAAGAAGGAAATCCCTTGAGGATCTCAGGAAGCTTGGAATAAATCCTTACCCTGCTGCCGAATATAATACCAATGTTTTTGCCCAGGAGATACTCGACAATTTCACACCTGAAAAGAACAGTTATTCCGATGTGTGTCTTGCAGGCAGGATAATGAGCAGGAGGATCATGGGCAATGCGTCTTTTGCCGAGCTGATGGACTCTTCAGGCAGAATTCAGATCTATCTCAGGCGTGATGACATCTGTCCCGGAGAAGATAAAACAATGTATAATACAGTGTTCAGGCATCTCCTTGATATTGGTGATATCATTGGTGTAAAAGGATTTGTCTTCAAAACCCAGATGGGTGAAATCACGGTGCATGTCAGGGAATTTACAATACTGTGCAAGTCGATCCATCCCCTTCCCATTGTAAAAGAAAAAGACGGTAAACTTTATGATGCAGTCACTGACCATGAAATGAGATACCGGCAGCGATATATTGATCTTATAGTAAATCCTCAAGTGAGGGATGTATTCCGCAAGCGTACCCAGATCATCCAGTCGATGCGCAAGCTTTTCAATTCCAGAGGATATCTTGAAGTTGAAACACCAATTCTTCAGCCTATACCAGGAGGAGCAACTGCAAGACCATTCATCACTCATCATAATACACTTGATATACCCCTCTACCTGAGGATAGCTAATGAGCTGTATCTTAAACGGTTAATTGTTGGCGGGTATGAAGGTGTATATGAATTCTCCAAGGATTTCCGTAATGAAGGAATGGACCGTACACATAATCCTGAGTTCACTGTGATGGAGATCTATATTGCTTACAAGGATTACAACTGGATGATGACCTTCACTGAGGAGATCATCAAAAAAGCGGTTCTGGACCTTCACGGGAAAACTGAAATCACCTATGGCGATAAGATCCTCGATCTGAATCCTCCCTATAAGCGGATCAGCATGCTTGATTCAATCAGGGAGAATTCCGGAGTTGATATATCGGGACTTGATGAAGCCGGATTAAGGAAAGTGTGCGACCGGTTCGGGATTGAAAATGATCTGACGATGGGAAAAGGAAAGCTCGTTGACGCAATCTTCAAAGAGAAATGCGAACATACACTTGTTCAGCCGACATTCATAATTGATTATCCAACAGAGACTTCTCCGCTGACAAAGATGCATAGAAGCAAACCCGGACTGACAGAAAGATTCGAGCTTTTCATCAACTGCAAGGAGATAGCAAATGCCTATTCAGAGCTGAATGATCCCATCGATCAGATGGAGCGGTTCCTGGATCAGCTGAAGCTCTCTGAAAAAGGCGATGATGAAGCAATGTTCATTGATCTCGATTTCGTCAAAGCGCTGGAAGTCGGAATGCCCCCGACTTCAGGTATGGGAATGGGTATTGACAGGCTTACAATGCTGCTGACAGACCAGCCTTCAATACAGGATGTACTCCTGTTCCCACAGATGAAGCCTCTCGTTCCGAAAATTGTTATTGAAAGCCAGAAGGAGGAATACCTTGCACTTGAAATACCTGAAGAATGGATTGAACCACTGAAGAAACTTGGCTTTACCACTGTTGTAAAGTTAAAAGAAGTAGAGAAGGCAGGGAAGCTGGCCAATGACCTGAACGGTTATAATAAGAAAAACAAGCTGGGGCTTACAGGATTAAGTCCTGAAGCGGTTGAGAAATGGCTTAATAAATAGTGATAATAATGTCTGATAAAATCCCGTTTCTGAGCAAAGTATGGTCCAGCTTAAAGGGTCAGCACGCAAGTAATAAAACCAGGGGAGTATATGGCTATATGTGGTGGAGCGGGCTGAAAATAATTTTCATCTGGTTCCTGGTTATGGTACCCCTTGTTTTACTACTTAAGTATCTGATCGATTTAGATCCTTTTTTCCAGTATATCGTTGAAGATCTTTCGGGTCTGTTTGTATGGGTGGTTTTCCTCTTATCAGAATCGTTTCTTGGATTGATCCCCCCGGATATTTTTATTATATGGGCAGAAAAATTCAATTTGCCCATGCTTATTGTTGCTATACTGGGTGTACTCTCATATATCGGCGGGATATTTTCATACCTGATAGGGCACTGGCTTTCAACAAGACCTAAAATAAAAGTGTATTCCGAAAGAGTTTTGAATAAATATATTATAGTGGCCAGAAAATGGGGTGGTGCATTTATTATTATCTCTGCATTATTCCCCTTTTCTCCATTTTCAATGGTCGTAATTGCAGTGAGCTTATTAAAATATCCCTTCAATAGTTATCTCATTTATGGGATTTCAAGGATTATCAGGTTTGTTCTGCAGGGAATTTTATATATTAAGATCCTGAATGTTGATTCTTTTTTTGATATCCTCTGATAGTAACCATTTAAGTACCTGTTAAAACTTCTGTGTTCTGTTTTTTAGTGCAAATCAGTGGAAATTGCCTGAAACACTGTGGTTTAGAATAATACTAGTCATTTATTCCGGGTGCCGGATTGCAGGTTTCAGGTTTCGGATTTGGGGAGACGGAGATTTTCAAACCAGGTCATCAGCCTCTTCAGCAGGTTAAAATAGAGTGCAAGGTACAGGAGTACTGATACCAGCCAGATCACCATGATATTAAACCAGTAAGTATCAATCTCAAGATTCCCGATCTTCTTATATGGAGCATAGAAATGGGCCCGGCCGTTCCCTGATACTGCTTTCATATAACCCGGGTCAGATTTCTGAATATATTTTTTAGGAGTACTGACTATTTTAACAGAATTAGTAACATCAAGAACCAGAGATTTCAATTGTTCGTTTTCATAATTTTCACGGAAAGCTATCATTTCATACGGTCCTATAGCTTTTATAATTGAATCATAAATCCGATCTGTGGTTTCGGTCGCTGATCTGTATTTATCCATGAAATGCTTTCTCAGGGAATTAAGATATGCAGTTGCTGCATTATTAACACTTTGATTGAATTTATCTGTATTCAATGAATCTTTCCATGAACCCGGTACAGTATTGGTCAGTTCTGCAAGCTCATCAATATGATAGTTCAAATGAGCAAAACTCTCATCGACCTGGTCGCTGTAATCGGCACTGTCACCAACTGTTCTGCATATCCACAGGTCTTCATTCAATTTGTTACTAATGAGGAATGCGCCGTAAAAATAATTCTGTCTGGCCTCCATGTTATATCTGAAGGTTTGCTTTTCATATTTATTATTCCTGAACTGTTCAACTGCAAGAGCTTCAAATGACCAGCGGGCAGTCATCACGTCTCCTATGACAGGAACAAATTCTTTAAACGATTTGTTACTCAGATGAAGCTGGTCAAATTTTACCAGCACACCACTGAATAAGAGCTGGGGTATAATAATAAAAGGTATCAGGATATAAATTGTGACGACATTATTAAATGCTGATGAGATATTTAATCCAAGTATATTAGCGGAACAGGATGTCGTGAAAAGGACCAGCCAGTAGCTTAAAGTCATACCTTTTATACCCAGTATCAGATTGCCGATAAGGACAAATGATAATGTCTGGAATGCAGATACCAGAAACAATATCATTACCTTGGAATTCAGATAGCTGAACCAGCTCAGGTGAAGGAATGATTCTCTCTTCAGTATTTTCCTGTCTTTTACAATCTCCTCGGAGCTGATCATCAGTCCGAAGAAAAGAGACGTAATGACACACATGAAAATATAAGGTGGTATATTGTCATTTTCGCTGAACTTATATACTTCATTGGTATATCTGGTAAAAAATGCAAGTAAGAATGCTAAAAAGGGAGGTCCCAGTAAGCTTATAATAATATATTGTTTATCAGCCACTTTTGACAGGAAATCACGGGTAAAGAAAATCACTGACTGTTTAATAAGTCCGGGGATGCTGAAATTATTTTCAGGTATTTTTTGTTTTTCAACAGAGCTCATCCTGACTCTGCTATCTGTCTTTTCAATGAATTTGTCAGCCCATTCTTTTGGAGACACTTTCCTTATGCGTGTTGCCTTCCCGTGTTCATCAACCACCTTTGCCTCGACGATCTGAAGTATCTGGTCTGTATCGACATTGCCGCATTTGATACACTGGTCCTCATCAGGATTGGCATGCCTGGATACACTTTTGAAATAGATAATTGCCTCTGTGGGATTACCGAAGAAAACCTGGTAACCGCCCCTGTCAATTATCATAATCTTATTGAACATCTTATAGATTTCTGACGCAGGCTGGTGTATGTTAATTATTACCAGCTTCCCCTTGTGGGATTGTTCCTTAAGCAGGTTCATTACTGCCTCCGAATCAACGGATGAGAGTCCTGATGTTGGTTCGTCCACAAAAAGAATAGTCGGTTCTCGAAGCAGCTCCAGAGCTATGTTCACTCTTTTTCTCTGTCCGCCGCTGATAACCTTTTTAAGAGGACTGCCTACTTTAAGGTCCTTAATCTCATCAAGGTCAAAATCGATAAGTATCTTATTAACTGCCTCAGCCAGTTTACTCTCGGAAAGGTTATTGAGGCACATTTTTGCGTTGTAATATATGTTCTGATAAACGGTCAGCTCCTCTATGAGAAGATCATCCTGCGGTACAAATCCTATTACGCCGTTAAGATTTTCCCTTTCACTTTCATCGTAGAGATCATATCCATTAATCAGTACTTTGCCTTCGTGGGGTTTTAATGTCCCGTTCAGGATGCTTAATGTGGTTGATTTACCGACACCGCTTCCGCCCAGGATCCCGATCAGTTCCCCGCATTCACCGTGAAAATTAAGATTGTGAATGCCATTCTCGCTGTTCCGGAATCTGAATGTGACATCATCTGCATCAAGAGAGATCCTGCCTTTATATGCGGTTTCGGATATTCTGCTGCTGATCTCTGAATAGTAGATTGTTTTAATACCTGAACCTCTTATCGTGGAACCGCGGTCAAAGATATAAGTCTGATCCGTAAAGATATTCTGCCCGTTCAGGTACAGATCCTCAGTTCCTTTATACCTCAGAATATAAGTATTCGTACTGGCAATACAAAGGAATGAGACTATCCCCTTCAGGTTTTCATCGTTTACATGTTTGATCTCTTCGTTTTCAGATCGTTTTCTGCTATCCATTAAAAGGAGTTTGTATTTTTCCTTCACATCATGGATGTCGTTCATTATAAAGCTCTTGATATCCTGGTATTCATTTGCCGGGATGTTGAATGCATCCGAAACAGTCTGGAGAAAATCAAGCTCGTTTTCCGTAATTTCCTCACCAAGCGATATAAAATCCATGAGCTGGATCAGAACATATACTTTCTGATTCTGACGCAGCTCTTCATTTATCTTTTCGCATATAGCGAGGATCCTCATCGCATTGAGTGAAACCCTCTTCCTGTCCTTAATGCTTCCTTTGGTAATGCTTTCAGAATTAAATATGCCGAGGTATTCCTCGAACATTTTCATATACTTTGCTGCCAGTTCATTGTTAAGGTGGCGTGACAGGAATACCTTTACAATATCCTTTTCCCTGCTTGTGATGACTGTTTCATCGTGAATATCCCCGATCAGCGCAAAAAGCTGAACAAGGGCATTCAGTATTGTTTCACTCATATGGCTTGTTAATAATTATTTACCGTAAGATATTATTTGTAATCAACACTAAAGCATATTTTGGCAGAAAGTATATCTTTGTTTAAACCAAGTTAGGAATTAATTGGCACACAGAAAAATTTTTTTGGATTACACCGGTCCTGTCGATCAGAATGTAATTGACCATCTTTTACAGAATCTCAAAAAGACAAAAGAGTATATAAGTTTAAGTAAAATCCCCGGCAAAAGGGTTTACTCAATACTTGTTGAATGTCTTGAAAATATATCAAAACATACACCAAAAGACATTCCGGTCAACCATGGCAAGGTCCCGTATGTTTCTGCAGGTGAATGGGACGACAGTATCAGCATCTATGCAGGAAATCCGGTTCTGCTTGAAAAGAGGGATCTGCTGGTCAACAGGCTCGAAAAGGTCAACAATATGAGCCAGGAAGAACTTACCAGCCTTTATGAGAAGATCCTTAACAGGGAAGCCAGGCTGACTGACAACGGCGCCGGTGCCGGATTGGGATTCATACTGATGAAACTTAAATCAGGCAGGAAAATTGATTACAGTTTTACCAGGATAAATGATAGCCTTTCATTTTTTGAAATACAGATATCCGTAAATAAACATACCATGAGAAAGTTAATCATTGACAAGACAGTAAACTCACCTCAGGTGATTTTTGATCCGGAGATAAACAGATTCGAGATTTCCGGTGAATCAAGACCTTCTGATGTCGCTTCTTTCTACCTGGAGATCCTGAAATGGTTTGATGATTATTCTTCATATCTCAACAAAACCCAGGAATTGAAAGAGCCGGTTGTTTTTAATTTTGATTTTGAATACTTCAATTCGTCATCGGCGAAATATATTCTTGATTTCTGCAAGCAGATAGGTGATGTGAGGTCAAAAGGCAGGAACCTGGCAATAAAATGGCACTATGACAGGGATGATCTCGACATGCTTCAAGTGGGCCATGAAATGGCAAAGATCTCAAGGACTCCTTTTGAATATGTTCAGAAGGAAATAGAATGATCTTATGTCAGGAGATTTCACAAAAAGGGATGTCCTGAAATGGATTGAAGTAATTTACCGGCCCGGCAATCAGCAAATCCAGGATATTACTCTAAACTGGCCGGAATATAAAAAAACTTTCATTGACCGGATTGCTGAAAACCTGTATAACGATATCCAGCGCACAAAACACCTGTTTTCATCACCATATACTTTCAAGAAAAAATTCAGCAAACTGACAGAGACTGAAAAATCGTCCTGGTACGATTTTGCTCTGGATATCCCAAAAAAATTAAGACTTTTAAATCTATATATCCGTCCTTACAAAGATTTTTGCAGGACATGCCTGATACCTTATTATGATCTTGAAACGCTTGCCCGCGCCGATTATCATAACTATTGCCAGAAACAGAAATCCGTGCCGGACACTAAAGGAAAGAAAGAACAGGTTCATGATTCGTTCAGGGATCTTCCGGATGAAAAAAAACGTTTTTACATTGAACTGAACCACCTGGTTCCGGTAGCGCTTAAAAAGGCAGGTTATGAGATAATCAGGCCTGAGGAGATGACCGAAATAAGCGAAAAAATGGTCATGAAATTTGCCAGGGCAATTCATTCAAAGTACCTGCGTGAAATAAAGAAAAGGGACACCGGTTCGAAAAAGAGTTCCTATCTGTCATGGGTCCACAATCCGGGAGATGCCCAAGATATTAATCTCAGCGATTTTGATGATCTCCCTGAAGATATAAAGCATTCCAACCTGGATAATGCTTACCAGATCCCGGCTAAGCTGCTGGCAATAGGTTACAAGCTGCGCCAGACAGGGAAAGGATTCAAACCCGCTGTGCTGCATCTCAGCGAGGACGAAATTGAAACCATGGCGAGAGTTGAGCATATCCGGTGGTGCTGGGATAAAATCCTTCACGGATGGATATATGGAAAGGTTAAGGATGAACGCAGAAAAACACATCCTGCTATAATCCCGTATGAAGATCTGTCCGAATCCGAAAAGGAGAAAGACCGTGAGCTTGTAAGGTTGGTACCTGCACTTCTCCAGGATGTTGATTATGATGTTTTTCATGTTAATCCCGAGAAAATCAGCAAGCTGCCTTATGCAATAAAGCCGCTGAGCAGTATTCGCAGGATACTGGATGAAACGAAAAAAATGAACGCGCATATAAGAAGTCTTGTCTCGCTGTCACCTGATGTGGAAGAGATGGTTGAGGCAAGGAACAGGAAGCTTGAAGAAGCGCTGAAAGAAATTGAATCAAGCTATGATTATGCGCTTCATATACAAGAGTCATTTCTTCCTGATAATCTTTACATTAGGGAATGTTTCCCCGACAGCTTTATATTGTTCAAGCCCAAGGATATTGTCAGCGGCGACTTTTATTTCTTCAGCAGGCTGAATCATCATATGGTATTTGGAGCGGCTGACTGTACAGGGCACGGCATTCCTGGCGCGCTGTTGAGTACTATCGGATACGGTATACTCGATGAAGCAGTTAACGTACTGAAGCTGACCGATCCCAGTGAGATACTGAAGCATTTATACTTGAAGATGCACAAGTTCCTGAAAATGGAAACCGAAAAAAAAGGGATTTCTGATGATATGGATATCGCATTATGCAGTCTGAATACCAGGAAGCATATTCTTACATTTTCAGGAATCGGTAATCCTCTGTACCATGTCAGCGGAGGCAAGCTGGATGAGTACCGACCGGGAAATCTGAAGAAGAAACCTGATGAAAGCGATGGGAATGAATATATTTCAGACAGTATTAACCTGAAAAACGGAGATTCAATATATTTATTTTCAGATGGTTACGCTGATCAGTTTGGAGGCAGTGATCATAAGAAGTACCAGACCGGCAGGTTGAAAAGTTTCATACTGAGCATACAGGATAATCCGATGCCGGAGCAGGGTGACAGGTTATATGAAGAGATTGAGAAGTGGCGGGAGGTGAAAAATGAGGAGCAGACGGATGATATACTGGTAATAGGGATAAGGATATGATTTAGTGTTATAATTACAATTATTTATTACTAGCTATATAATCATCATAAGCCTTGAATCCGCATTTTTCATACAGATCAAGGTAACGAGGATCATCCCTGAGGTTATCAAACATCGGATCGGCTTTCAGCCAGGATATCTCAGGGCTGCGGGTCTGGTAAGCCTTTTCAAGCCAGACAAATGCAGAGTCCTTCCGGTTTATCATGCTGTAAGCTCCTGCCACATAGAAATCGGCGCTTCCAATCAGTGTATATTTACTTTTTTCCTTCAGGCTTTCTATTATTGACTCACAATCCCGGTTTCTGCCTTTTTTAAATAATATTGCTGCGATATATGATTGGTACTTCGGAATGTTTCCCAGTTCCGGTTTACTGTTTTTACTTCTGTTAAGGTAATAAAGTGCAGAGTCATAATCATGCAACCAAAAGAATCTTTCCCCAATAAATGCATCATTTATGTTTTCTTTGTATTGAAATTTATAAATATCATCGTGTGAATTGCTAATCCTGGAATCCTTCAGCATTGCGAGGAAGACTGTATTTTCCTCAGTAGAGACTCCATTAATTATGCAAAGATTTATTTGATTAATTGCTTCCTTATAACTTCCCATCTTTACCAAGAAATCTATTAATCCATAAGATAGATAGAAGTTATTTGGCTCTATGTCAATTGCTTTTCTTAAAAGAGAATCTGCCTTAATGAAGTTGTAATAATAATACATCTCAAAACCTCCAAGCATATCGACAGCCATAGCACAATTTGGATCAAGTTTTAAAGCAATTTTTTCATAACGCATGACATCAGGCCATACTTTCTGCATTTCATATCCTCCACTTCCGAAATAACCCGCTTTTGTCAGCAAAAACATTCCAGCATACGCATATGCCTCTGCATAATATGGATCTAGTTCTGTTGCTTTAAGTGCATACTTCATCCCAGAATCGGACAATTGTGTAATATTTGTGCTGGTTTGCACGTAGCCTATGGACTTTGCTATTTGAAGCGCTTCAAAAGCCTCATCATTTCTCGTTCCGATATTAGTTATGCTTTTATTTTCTTCCTCGGTAAGATTCGCATCAAGCCCTCCGGCTATCTTTAATGCTATATCTGACTGAATTGTAATTACCTCTTCGGCTGAGTAAACGTTGTCGTATTGATCTTCCCAGATATATTTGTCAGATTTGGGATCTACCAGGTAGACATTCACTCTGACTTTGTCTCCGTATTTTTTATAGTTTCCCAGGACCAGGTAGTTCACTTTCAGGTCAGAAGCAATCTTTGAGGGATTCTCTTTTGATCCCTTATATTGAATTACTGATTGCATGGGTGCAATCCTGTCAATTGATCTGATCTTATAAAGGTGCCTGATAATCTCATCAGTCAGGCTCAGGCAGGCAGCTTCCTGTGAAGGATCGTCACTGTAATTCTCAAATGGAAGGACAGCAATACTCTTCTCTGTCACCTTTACTGGTTTAATCAATTCGGGTATGATAAAATACCCCGCCACAATTAACGCCAGAACTATTAATACTCCTGCAATGATTTTGTTCCTGCGATTTTTTCCTGATATTGGCTCGCTTTCAACATCTCCTGCTTTCCCCTTTACCTCATGGTCTGGATTTCTTAGTCCTGTGATGATCTCTTTTATGGCATTTGCTACTTTATTTATCTGATCCCTGTAATTTGTATGATTAAGATTTTCCTGGGAATTTGCCTCTTTTACCAGAAGCGGTCTGTTGACTCCGGGAGATTTGAAAATGAATTCTATCCCCCGCATATATCCTCCCAGCTCATTCTCAATCAGCTTCTTATCTTCAGCATCAAGATTGTGTATCTGAATGGGAAGAACGCGACTTGCAATATTACCGCCCGGAACTCTAACTTTCAGGCTATACTGATCTTTAGATGCCTGCTCAATAAATGCCTTGAACTCATGCACCCAGGCAAAGGATTTAGGATCCACATAGGTCCGTGAAATGATAGGGATAAATACAGCACATTTGAGCTTTTCCTTCAAAGAAGCATCTACATCATGTGTCTCGAGAAGACCATCACTGGGATTAATATCAAAATAGACGCTTACCTCATCCTTGAACGTTGACTCAAGCTCGGTTTTAAGCGCTTCAACAAATTCGCTCACCCATCTGTCGCCCTTATTGTCCTTCTGGCGGTAGCTGATGAAGATGTCGTATTCAAATCCAGGGATGAAGCCGGGCATATATTACTTATTCATTTTGATAAAGTTACAATAATCATCCATAAAAGTCAAATAAAACTCCCTCTTTGAAGCCATTATAAGCTTTACCCTGGTTATTTCCGTATAACTGTTTTTTTCTTCATTCTGGATTTAAAAAATTTATAGCCGTATCAATGATCCTGATTCATATTATTTTAATAAATTTGATTTGGTATGAAAAAGGCGATATTCTGGTTATTTCTGGCAGTTTTTTTTGCTACTCCGGCTGCGGGACAGAACGATAGTGTTCTGATTCAGTCCGCTGTTCCTGATTCCGCATACAGGAGTTTTAGGCTCTTTGAGGATGACAGCCTGCTTGAAATTTCGCTCCGGTTTGACCTCTCAACTTATTTCAGGACAAAACCCAAAAAAGATTACCTGCAGGCCAATATAACCTTCCATTTAAGTGAAACAGACTCCCTGAGCAGGGATATACGGTTGAAAACCCGCGGAATATTCCGGAATTCATGGTGTGTGTTCGCTCCGATTGAATTAAATTTTAAGAAGACTGATTTCGGATACGCCGATCTGAACAGTATATCCAAACTAAAATTAGTTACTCAATGCGGGTCGGGTACAATTAATGAGGAGTACCTGCTTAAAGAGTATCTGGCATACAAGCTGTTTAATGTTCTGACCGATACCAGCTTCAGGGTGAGGCTGCTGGCTATAAACTATATCGATACGGAGAAGAAAAGAAAACCTATACGGCATTACGGGATTTTCCTCGAACCGCTGGATATGCTGGCTGCAAGAACAAACAGCGTCCCTGTAAAATCGACTACCCTGACACAAAAAAACATATTCCCACGGATCATGGACAGGATGGCCATATTCAATTACATGATAGGCAATTATGACTGGTCAGTCCCGGGGCAGCATAATGTTAAGATCCTGAAACCTTTAACCCTTGATCCCACGGCATTTGCAGTAGCCGTACCGTATGATTTTGACTGGACAGGCCTTGTGGATCCGTCGTATGCCGTTCCTATTGAAGAAACAGGACTTAAATCTGTCCGTGAGCGTCTTTTCACAGGTGTATGCAGGAGCAGGGAAGTATATCTCAAGGACCTGGAGACATTTTCAGCAGAAAAAGACGAATTTTACAGATTGATAAACGAATTCCCCTATTTAGGCCAGAGAGCAAGGAGAGATATGACAATGTACCTCGATGGATTCTTCAACCGTCTGGGAGGAAGGAATTATCTTGTTGATGATTTGCTTGAAACGTGCAAGAATTTTTAACTTAAAACAAATAGATATATGCCTGACAATTTTTTTAATCTGAATAATCCCAATTTTTACGGTGTTTTGGTAAGATTTGCCATCCACCTGGTATTCCTGTTGATACTCATCTGGGGTATCTATTTCAGGTACTCAAAGAAGGAGAAGTTCCTGTTTACATTCTTCCTGATGGGTATTGCAGTATTCTTCATTACCTCAATGCTGAAATCTGTATTTGTCGATATGGGAATGGCATTCGGGATGTTTGCAGTCTTTGCGATCCTCAGGTTCAGAACAAGGAACTTCAGCCTCAAGGACATGTCGTACATCTTTACGATAATTGGATTGTCGGTGATCAATTCCCTGAAGCTGGTGGGATTTCCTGTATTGGGAATAGTGATTTTCAACATATTGATTATTGCCTCAGCAGCTATTCTTGAGCTGATAACGGCTAAACACAATGTTGTGAACCATACAATTATCTATGAAAACCTTGAATTGCTGAAATCAGATAAAAACCATAAAGTTCTGAAGGATATTTCTGACATGACGGGTAAAGAGATCCTGAAGTATAAGATCAGAAAGATAAACTTTAAGAAGCAGGTTGCGGAGATTGATATATTCTATAAAGACGATGCATCTCCTATTTCGTATTAACTGAATGCTATTCTTTGTACTTAAACCTCAGGAGTGTGGCATTTCCATTTTGCCCTTCATTTGATATCAGCATATCTCCGTTCTCAAAAAAGGTGATTCCTTCAGGCATATTAAATATAACAGGATCAATACTGACCATATACTCAATTGTACCCTGAAAGCTGAATACAAATAACATATGGTCATCAGCAGATATGAGAAAGAGCTTCCCGGTAACAGGATGGACAGCTATTGCAGACGGACTGAAACTGATATCCGGTTTCTTTGCCTCACCTTTCTTATTGTATTCCACCTTATCAAAGACCTCATTTAATGCTGCAAAGTCTTTTATTGCTGATAATTTGAATTCCATTAAAGGATCCTTATTAAGTTCATTTGTTCTAAGGTCAAATCCATAGAGCCCTTGTTTTACATCGGTTTTTGAATCCTTATCTGCTTTATCCTTAGGGGCAATAAGCAGTCTGTTATTCGCAATATCAAAACAAAGTCCTTCAATATTTTTATTTGGAATCCCCTTCAGGCGGATTTCTTCCGGAGGAACAGGCCGGTCCAGGTCAGAGATTTTATAAAGAATCCCATTACTCTTCAATACATAAAAAGCATTATTGTCCCTGGCAATCCCTTCATAATCGCCATTCCCGTAAAAGGTTACGCTCAGTGTAATTGTCTTCTTCCTTAAGTCGTAGATAAAGATTATCCCGTTCTCGTCCTGCACGCAGGCAACGGAAGATGAATCTACTGCAGTTATTCCTGATATCTCATGAAGTACTGCCGGAAGGATAAAAGTCCCGTCAGGATTGTTAAGATCATAACCGATGGCAATGATACTTTTATTGTCAGGTTTTTGAAGAATGCTCTCGGTTGTACTGACGCAGCCTGAAAGAATCAGGAATGAAATTGTTATATGGTATATAGAGAATAGCATTAAAGCAAGTCTTTTCTTTTTCATTGGTTTATAATATGCTGCCAATGATATAAAGGTAAGAATTATTGCCAATAATAAGTTGGCTGAAGTCAACGGTAACTGATGTTTTTTAATCTGTAATTAATTAATGATGACCGTCAGCTTCAGCTGATTTCAGAAGTTATCCGGAAAGTCATGCCTGTTGATTTTTCAGTTGCCGTCAGTTTCAGCTGACGGTACAGAGGCTTCCCCTTTTTCAAGGACTTTAGTCCAATTACTCCTGTTGAGCTAAAGTCCTTATTATGAAGTATAGTATAGTACTCAAACCCGTAAAATTAATATCTTTGATTTAACCGTGATAAACAGCTCAATAGAGAATAAATGGCACACCATCTTACTATAAAGCAGAACAGTTATTACAAACTTAGTGAGCGAATCAACAGGTTTCCCCAGGGTGCTCCATGGTCTGATCTGCTTTTTGAGATCCTGAAAATACTCTTTTCAGAAAGAGAGGCTGGCCTTGTTTCACTATTACCGATCAAGCCGTTCAATCCACGAAAAGCTGCAAAAATATGGAAGATGAAAGAGGAGGAAGCACGGAAAATCCTCAATGATCTCGCCGATCGCGGTTTGCTTGTTGATGCCGAGCATAAGGATGATACCGTTTATTCCATGCCTCCTCCAATGGCCGGATTCTTCGAGTTCTCCCTGATGAGGTACAGGAACGACATTGACCAGAAAAAACTCTCAGAACTCTTTTACCAGTACATGAATGTCGAAGAAGATTTCATTAAAGGCCTTTTTACCCGGGGCGAGACACAGCTTGGAAAGGTATTTGTCAATGAGACAGTTCTGTCAGAAGAAAATTCACTTCATGTTCTTGATTATGAGAGAGCTTCCGAAGTGATTAAAACAGCCGCCTGTATAGGAACAGGCGTTTGTTACTGCCGGCATAAAATGCAGCACTTAGGGAAGAATTGTGACGCTGAGACGGATATCTGCATGACATTCAACAATAGTGCAGATTCTCTTACACGCCACGGGATAGCAAGAAAAGTCGATGCCGCAGAAGGTCTGGATCTTTTGCAGAAAGCCAGGGATCAAAATCTTGTTCAGTTCGGGGAAAACGTCAGGGAGAAGGTGAACTTCATCTGCAACTGCTGCGGCTGCTGCTGTGAAGCACTGATCGCTGCAAGACGATTCGGATTCCTGCATCCTGTGCATACAACTGGTTTTATTCCTGTTATTAATATCGATAATTGCAACGGTTGCGGCAAATGCGTGTCGCTTTGTCCTGTGGAAGCTATGACCCTGGTTTCGGCAAATGATCCGGTCAAACCTCTGAGCAAGAAGGCAAAGCTGGATCAGGATATCTGCCTGGGTTGCGGCGTTTGCCTCTCCGGTTGTAATAAAGACGCTATAAAGCTCGAATCAAGAATAGAGCAGGTGATCACTCCTGTTAATTCTGTTCACAGGGTTGTGGTGATGGCAATTGAAAGAGGCAAGCTGCATAACCTGATCTTTGATAACCAGGTTTTATTCAGTCACAGGGCTCTTGCCGCGGTGCTTGGTGCAATACTGAAGCTGCCGCCTGCAAAACAGGTTGTCGCAAGCAGACAGTTCAAATCAAGATATCTCGAGGGCCTGATAAAGAGACAAAAGATCACCTGATAATATTTTGAAATTACAGCAGAATTTATTTTTCATAGACAATCTCCTTTGAGCCTGTAATTGTATTACCCGATGCAGTTACATTTGAGGATTTCTTACCAACAAAAATTGCTGTTTTCTGGTTCCCTTTACCTGTTGAACGGATAATATTACTGGTTATCGTGATATCATGTGTTTCTCCGACGATATGGAATCCGTCGGCTTCCCCGTGCATCCCGTTATTTTCGATAGTATTGTTTATAAACGTGTTCCTGTGACCGCTGTTCTGCTCATTCTCATTCCGGAACAGAACACCGTGGGAATCATTTTCATACACATGGTTATTCTCAAATACATTATCTGTATCCTTATGACCTATTGAAAATCCGTTATCTCCGTTAGAATAGACTTTGTTGTTCCTGAATATCCCATTCTGAACCCGCCAGCAGAGGAAAATACCATCACCCTTGTTATTGTGGCTTATGCAATTTTCAACTACTGAGTGGTCCGATCCTGTCCCTGGGTGGAATCCAAGCCCGTCTCCGTTTACAGCTTCACAACCTCTTACAGTAATATTCTCTGTTATCTGCCAGCTGAAAGTGTCGCCATTAAACTCATTTACCCTGACATTTTCGACAACACAATTCTTCGATTTATGGATGTAGATCCCGCCTCCCCGGCAGCCATTTATATAATAGTTTGTGCTCTTGTTGCCTTCAACAACAAGGTCTGCAATTTTCACATTTTCAGCATCAACCGCTTCAATGATTGAAAAACTGTTTGTGATTGTGCCGTTCAGAGAAGCGAGATAATCATTGACAGTTCTGTTATCAAAATAAATTGTATTGTCCTGGATATCAGTTATTACCGCTGTTGTAACATCCCACCCTGAATTATGCGCATCATCGTACAGCTGTATACCCATTCCAATATTAAAACCGCCGACGTCCTTAACAACTGCTTTCAGCATGCCCCAGTCCGCATCAATAATAAAACTGGTTTTAAATCCGTCGCATTTCTTCAGAATGGTCGCTTGTCCTGAACCAATCAGTGAAATATTGTCTGACAGGCGGACAGGTCCGATAATATCATAAGTTCCGGGGTTCAGCTTTACAGTCCCGCCGCCTCTCGATTTTACAGCATCGAGGGCGAGCTGTATTGCACCTGATGTGAATCCCGGAATATCAGCACCGGGACCTCCTACAGTAATTAACTGTTCTGCATGCCTTATATCAACTAGTCCCATATTCTGGCTGTACCCAGTAGAATAAAGAACTGCAAAAGAAAATATCAAAACAAACAATTTTCTCATATTGATTTTTATAAATGATGATACCATCCAATTACTCATAAATGATAAAGTTAGGAAAGATCCAGAATTTTTTCCTAATTTGAGCATCCGATTAAATCCTGATAAAATGAAAATAAATCACATAATCCCGGTATTGGCTCTGTTGCTGAGCTCGTCATTACTTCCGGCACAGAAAATCCAGAAGTTTGAAGTCAAATCACCTGACGGAAACATAGTTCTTAATGTTGAATCCGGCACTAAGCTTCAGTGGTCTGTTCAGCGCAAGGGAGAGCAGATAATTGCCCCCTCGGTAATTTCCCTGGAGCTGGCTGATGGCACTGTCCTTGGTAATAACGCAATGATCAGGTCTTCCAAAAAAACGGAGATCAACACTTCATTTAATGCTGTTAACTATAAAAAAGCAGTTGTAACTGATCACTGCAACCAGCTTACGCTAACATGCAAGGGCGATTACGGAGTGATCTTCAGGGTATATGATGATGCCGTTGCTTACAGGTTTTTTACCAGTAAAAAGGGTGAGCTGGTTATTAAAAACGAGGAGGCTAATTTCAACTTCACTGCTGATCATAAGGCATTAATTCCCTATATGTGGGATTACCGCGATGGCGAGATATTCAACTGTTCATTTGAATCGCTCTACACTGAACAGAAGATCTCCGAATTCAGGAAAGACTCTCTGGCATTTCTTCCGCTTCTTGTGGATGCAGGAAATGGCATGAAGGCAGTCATCATAGAAGCGGACCTTGAAGATTATCCCGGTATGTTCCTGGATATCAACCAGACAAGGATGGGATTTAAAGGAGTCTTTGCACCATACCCCCTTGAATATAAAACAGTGGGAATAAATTACATTCCGACAAAAAGGGCAGATTATATAGCAAAAACTAGCGGAACGAGGAACTTCCCCTGGAGGGCGGTTGTTATCAGCACACAGGATAAAGACCTGATGAATGTCGATATTGTTCAGAAGCTGGCTTCGCCTCCAAGGCTGACTGATTTATCATGGATTGAGCCTGGTCAGGTCGCATGGGACTGGTGGAACGACATGAATATCTCGCATGTTGATTTTAAAGCCGGGATGAATACTGCCACCTATAAGTACAACATCGACTTTGCCTCTGCCAATAAGATAAAATATATAATTATTGACGCAGGATGGTCGATGCCGAATGATCTTTCCAGGTCAATCCCTGCAATGGATATTAAGGAAATAATCGATTACGGCAGGCAGAAAAACGTCGGAGTGATCCTCTGGATTTCCTGGATTGAGACTTTCCGGCAGATGTATAAGGTTTTCCCGCTATATGAGCAAATGGGGGTCAAAGGTCTAAAGATTGATTTCTTTGACAGGGATGATCAGGTTGCTGTAGCATCAACATATGAGATAGCAAAACTGGCAGCTGATCATCATCTGCTTGTTGATTACCATGGGATTTTCAAGCCTGCAGGTATACAGAGAACATTCCCCAATGTTGTTGGTAATGAAGGTGTTAAGGGAATGGAAAACGTAAAATGGGCGATTGAGGATGTTCCACGTTACGACGTAAGTCTTCCTTATATCAGGATGATGGCAGGGCTCATGGATTACACTCCCGGTGCAATGAGGAATTCAAACAGACGGAATTTCAGGCCGATAAATTCAAATCCCATGAGCCAGGGAACCCGGTGTCATCAGCTGGCGATGTATGTTGTCTTTGAAGTACCGCTTCAGATGCTGTCTGATAATGCCACCATTTACATGAAGGAACAGGAGAGTACGGATTTTATTACAAGTGTGCCGACAGTATTTGATGAAACAGTACCTCTCGATGGAA
>CAZGGZ010000012.1:0-2305 GCA_964525415.1 uncultured Rikenellaceae bacterium
AGAATGAAGTTGGCTGTAAATGTTGATATTACAGATATCTGTTCCTTTGGCAGGCTGCTGAAATAGAGTATAATACCTGCAATAATAACAATCATTCCTCCCAGGTAAGCAACGACAACTTTGTCAAATAAATTTATTTTCTGGATAACTGCCACGCTTATCAGTCCTGTCATCAATGCAAAGAATGTGGAGATGAGGATCGGAATAAAAATATCGGCCGGATTTGCTGCTCCAAGCTGCATCCTGTAAACGATCACACTTACCGGGATAATAGTCAGTCCGGCAGCATTGAGAACGAGGAACATAATTTGTGCATTAGAGGCAGTGTCCTTGTTTGGATTCGCGTCCTGCATCTCCTTCATTGCCTTGAGCCCTACCGGTGTTGCTGCATTATCAAGGTTCAGCATATTTGCTGCTATGTTAAGCATGATGGAACCGTATGCAGGATGTCCTTTGGGCAATCCCGGGAAAAGTCTTTCAAACAGAGGACCCATGGCTCTTCCGAGAATATTGACAACACCTCCTTTTTCACCAACCTTCAGAAGTCCCATCCAGAGAGTCAGTGCTCCTGTGAGTCCCAGGGAAATCTCAAAACCTGTTTTTGCATTTGTAAAAACAGCATTGACAAGATCGTTGAATATCTGTGTATTACCTGTGAAGAGAAGCTTTCCGAGCGCGACAAGGAATCCGATTATGAAGAAGGCGATCCAGATGTAGTTTAAGGCCATAGGGAAAAACTGATTAACGAAGATAATTATTAAAGTCAAAAGTCCATAAAGTTAAAAGTCCATAAAGTCAAAATAGATTGCACGATTGCAAGATCGCAAGACTGGCAAGACCTATATTGTAATTGATATCTTTTTTAGATACATTTGTTTGTATAAAGCAATCACTATGGCACGGTTTAACAGAGTTGACGTAATAATAAAAATCCGGGAAGCAGGAATAATACCTCTCTTTTTCCATAAGGATCCGGAAATATGCAGAAACGTGATAAAAGCCTGCTATGAAGGAGGATCCAGGGTTTTTGAATTCACAAACAGGGGCGATTTTGCACACGAGGTTTTCAGCGATCTGAACAAGTGGGCTGAAAAGGAGTTGCCGGAAATGGTAATGGGAGTCGGGTCTGTGGTTGACGCAGGAACCGCTTCCCTTTATATTCAGCTGGGAGCTAATTTTATCGTATCTCCCATCCTGAATCCCGATATGGCAAGGGTGTGCAACCGCCGTAAAATACTCTGGTCACCGGGCTGCGGCTCGGCATCAGAAATAAATTATGCCGAAGAACTCGGTGCCGAAATAATCAAGATCTTCCCCGGCAAATCAGTCGGAGGACCGGATTTCATAAAATCAATGAAAGGCCCGTGCCCATGGACAAGTCTTATGCCGACAGGCGGAGTGGAGCCAACTGTTGAGAATCTGAAAGCGTGGTTCGAGGCCGGAGCGATATGTGTCGGGATGGGCAGTAACCTTATTACAAAGGAGATCATCCAGAAAAAAGACTGGAAAGGGCTTTCTGAGAAGATGGCAACGACACTCAAGATAGTAAAGGAGCTGTACAGGTGAAACCGGGTTCTGGGTGCTGGGTCCTCGTTGCAAGTTCCGGGGTACGCGTTCCGGGTTTAGAGTTCAGAAACTAAAATGATAGAGTATGAAAAAGAGTTTTTTAAGCTTAACTGGTATTGTTCTGTTGCTGTACTATACGATGCCCTTGGCTGCGCAGGATATTGTTTTACCGGCTCCCGATAAAACAGGAGGCAAGCCGCTTATGCAGACGCTTGACGAAAGACAAACCAGCAGGTCATTTGCTACCGACGATCTTTCGCTGCAGCAGCTCTCGGATCTTTTCTGGGCAGCCTGGGGATATAACAGACCATCGGAAAAGAAAAGAACCGCTCCCTCATCACGGAATGTGCAGGAAATAGATGTCTATGCCGCACTGAAAAGCGGTCTTTATCTCTATGATGCTGATAAACATATACTTAAGCAGATACATAACAGGGATATCCGGTCGCTTACGGGCACGCAGGATTTCGTGGGAACAGCTGCGCTGAACCTCATATATGTTGCCGATATGGCTAAGTTTGGAAAGAAAGAAGGCGATGAGATAAAAGATTCCGAGCTTCTTTCACCTTACGTCAACACAGGATTTATAGCTCAGAATGTTTATCTCTACTGTGCTTCTGCTAACCTGGGCTGCGTTGTCAGAGGAATGGTACCAAAAGACATACTGGCACCTGAGATGGGATTAAGGTCAAATCAGAGAATCATACTGGGGCATACGGTAGGGGTACCGGCTAAATAA
>CAZGGZ010000012.1:2405-17707 GCA_964525415.1 uncultured Rikenellaceae bacterium
TCCCCGGGTGCACGATAAAGCTCTATATTCGAGATGGCCGGACAGGCTTTGGATTCAGTTATTGTAACCTTTATTTTTCTGGTCAGGGTAACAGGGAATTTCCTGATAACCTTATATCCTATTGTTGTGCCTTCTAATAGTTGTGACCATTCTCCATCTGCCATGGCTTCTACTTTGAATCCCTGGATCCTTTGTCCCAGCTTAATATATTCCTGGAGAATGATCCTGTTCACTTCGGCTTCAGTTCCAAGATCGATTATTAATTCAGATTCTGTCACATCATCTTTGGTTGCCCAGTATGTATCAGGATTCCCGTCAACTACATTTGATGGTTTATAATCTTTTCCTCTGGAGTCTGAAGCAGAGGCTGTCATACCTTTTGCCAGATCATGTTCAAACTCCTTTTCACGGAGTTCCCTGAAAGCCATCAGCGACTCAACATCTTTTTCATTAAGCAATCCTCTCCTGTCAGGAGGAACGTTAAGAAGGAGGTTGCTGTTTCTTCCGACTGAAGAATAGTACAATTCCAGGAGGTTTCCCGGTGATCTTACCAGTGAATCCTGAGACTGGTGCCAGAACCAGCCCGGACGTATTGAAACATCAACCTCGGCAGGAACCCAGTATTGACCATCTTCATGTCCTTCGCCCAGTATCTGAGCAAAGTCTCCGCCGGGGTACATGTCGTCTTTATTAAGAAGGCACCAATTGGTAAGACTGCCCATACCTCTTTCATTCCCGACCCACCTGACATCGGGACCGGCATCGCTGAAAATTACAGCATCGGGCTGTAACTCCTTGACAATAACATGTGTGAACAGCCAGTCATAATAGGTTTTGTTATCAATTCTCCTGGTTTCCCTTGCTCCGCCGTAATAACCGTCTCCCCCGTTGGCGCCATCGAACCACACCTCAAAAATATCACCGTACTTCGTTAAAAGTTCCGTAAGCTGGCCACGGTAGTAAGTCAGGTATTCAGGAGTTCCGTAAGCTGCATTGTTGCGGTCCCACGGTGAAAGATAGATCCCCAACTTCAATCCATAATCGTCGCATGCCTTCCGAAGCTCCATTATCACATCTCCTTTACCTTCCTTCCATGGAGAATTCTTTACTGAATGTTCAGTCAGATTCGATGGCCAGAGGCAGAATCCGTCGTGATGCTTGGCTGTAATGATGATCCCTTTCATTCCGGCATCACTGGCAACCTTTGCCCATTGGTTGCAATCAAGCCCGGTGGGATTGAAGATGGTCTCTTTTTCATCACCATAACCCCATTCCTTGTCTGTGAAAGTATTAACAGTAAAATGGACAAACATGTAGTATTCCATTTCATGCCAGGCAAGCTGCTGTTCTGCCGGCACTGGTCCATATGGTTCAGGAGGTTCAACTCTGGTACAAGATGACACAATGATTGCAACAATGAGTAACAGGAATAATTTTTTCATAACTATTTAGATGTTTATTAATTGCCTGCTGCCGGTTGCCGGTAGCCGGTTGCCGTATTTTATATGCAATTTCAGAATTTTGCTATTGAAAAGCAAATAGAAAAGAAGAGCAGGGTCAGCTCTGTTTTCTGACGCAATAGATAGAAACTGCCCAGAGGTAAATCATGCACGCCAGCAGGATCAGCATTCCGACAGCTAAATTGCTCAGATCACCGATCCATCCTACCAGCAGAGGAATTACAGCACCTCCGCAGATCGCCATCATCATCAATCCGGATATCTCATTGCTCCTGTCAGGATATTTCCCTATTGTAATAGAGAAAACCAGCGGCCAGATGTTTGCTACTGCCAGTCCGATCATAAATACAAGCACCCAAGCCAGTATCGTTGATTTAACAAGAATTATCAGCACAAGGCATACAATACCCAGCAATGAAGACCACATGAAGAATTTTGAAGAGGAGAATCTTGTCAGTATAATTGCACCGGCAAAAGTTCCCAGCATACGTCCAAAGAAATAAACGACCCGGCCTTGCTCGGCGGAAGTCTGTTCTATTCCGAACTGTCTGATCAGGAACTGACCCGAATTTGAGTTAAAGCCAACATCCACACCTACAACGAGGAAGATGGAAATAACCATCATAAGGATGAAGCTGTTGCCAAGAAGTCTGAATGAAGAAGCCAGCGAAGGTTTGAAATCCTGTTTTGATTCATCTATTTTAACTGCACCCAGCCAGATGACTGAAAGGATTGACACTATGCCGAAGACCAGGAACATCAGTTTCCAGTCGCCGAATTTAGATGCAAAAAATGCAGCAACCGGAGCACCAAGCATTGATCCTATTGCCTTGACAAACTGTGAAAAACTGAGAAAGCTTGACCGCCTGTTCCCGGGGACCACGTCCACCATAAGAGGATTAGCCGAAACCTGGACAATAGTATTGCCAATGCCCAGGAGAGCAAATCCTGCAAGCACCATTGCGAATGAATAAAAGAAGAAAGGAACCAGCAATCCAAGTGCTGTTACACCCATACCAACATTAAGCATAAAGCGCTTGCCCAGCCGTGACTGGAGTACTCCCACAGGCACTGAGAGAAGAAGGAACCAGAGGAAAGCTGCCGATGGTATCAGCTGTGCCAGTGTTGCGCTCAGGTTCATATCCTTGCTTACGCGGTCGACGCCGATACCGACAAGGTCAACAAAGCTCATGACGAAGAATGCCATGAGTACGGGAGCGATCCTGGAGAGGTTTATTTTTTGAGTGGTCATTGGTAAGATGTTACATTAACGGAAGAGCATGCTGTACTGATTTCCAGAAGTTATCATCAAGGAGCCAGGCGCTGCCAAAAAGGGCAGCATCTTCTTTAAGCTCTGAAAGGGTTACCCTGCACATGCAATTCTCTTTCTTCAAACTCTCTTCAAAAATATCACCGAAAAGATTATATGCATGCGAGATATTTCCGCCTATGACAAGGATCTCAGCATTGAATCTGTTAAGCCACGGGGCAAGGAATACTCCCAGGTCGTTCGCAAATTCAGTGAAGAGATCCTTAACGATCTTATCTGAAGCTGCCAGCTCTGAAAGTTCCTTAACACCTTTCAGTTCTCTTCCTGTCAGATTTTTATATCTGCCTATAAACCAGCGTGTTGAAAAATAATCATCTGCAATGCCATTTTTATATGGAAGATGATAAACGCAACCCAGCTTTGGCACTTCCGGTCCGTCGACAACAGGAATGCGGTCGCTAATAAATGCCGATCCTAAACCGGTACCGAGTGTGACAGACATAGAACGTTTGTAATCCGCAGCTTTACCGATTACTGCTTCACCGACTGCAAAAGCCGATACATCATTCATGAACCTGATGAGGAAATCGTCGGGTACCTCAAGGCTGCTTGAAACAGCATCCGATATATTGAATCCATACAGATTTTCATATTTTGCGACACCTCTTATATAACATATCCCCTTAACATAATCAAAAGGTCCCGGCATGGCAAACCCGATACCTTTTACCTTTTCGGCGGGAACTTTTTCCAGAGATCCGGCCAGCGCTTCTGCCCACTTATTTATGATTTCACATGCCTGAGCCTGGTTATTAACCTCTCTCTCCGATATTGTTTCCCTGAGGATCTTTCCGGAAACAAGATCTACTGCTGCGCACGTGATATGGCTTCCCCCGATATCAACGCCGATTGCCAAGTTTCGTTCCATAAAGCAAAAATAAATTATCAGGTATTAAAGAATACTGCGTTTAAACTGGATTTGAAAATATCAAAAAATGTTATCAATGCAAAATTTATTACTACAAATCTGTTTCCAGGTGTTCATGATAAGATGATTTTTTTCATGAATTTATTGATATTATTATTTTAATTTTAAAGAAATCATAAATAAATCCAATCCAATGCCTAAAGTAACAAAAGAAGATGCGCTTCTCTATCATAGCAGAGGGCGTCATGGTAAAGTAGAAGTGATACCGACAAAACCATACAGTACCCAGTTTGATTTAAGCCTTGCCTATACTCCCGGAGTAGCTTTCCCGTGCCTTGAAATCGAAAAGAATCCCGAGGATGTTTACAACTTTACAGCAAAGGGGAATCTGGTTGCCGTCATTTCAAACGGAACAGCAGTTCTCGGACTAGGAGATATCGGAGCGATGGCAGGGAAACCAGTGATGGAAGGCAAAGGACTCCTGTTCAAGGTCTTTGCAGATCTAGATTCATTTGATATTGAGGTTGATGAGAAGGATCCGGAAAAGCTTATCGAGGTATGTGCAAAGATCGCTCCGACATTCGGCGGCATTAATCTTGAGGATATAAAAGCACCTGAATGCTTCGAGGTTGAAACAAGACTGAAAGCGATGCTTGATATTCCGGTATTCCATGATGACCAGCATGGAACTGCAATAATTTCAGGTGCAGGGCTTCTTAATGCCCTGGAGATAACCGGCAAGAAGATTGATAAGATCAAGATGGTCATTTGCGGGGCAGGTGCAGCAGGGATATCGTGTGCCAGATTTTATGTTTCACTAGGAGTAAATAAGGAAAACATTGTTATGGTCGACATTAATGGTGTGATCAACCGGAAGAGAAAGGATCTTAATAAATACCAGATGGAGTTTGTAACTGACCAGAATGTTGATACACTTGCCCAGGCAATGAAAGGAGCAGAAATGTTCCTTGGTCTTTCAGCAGCTAATATCGTATCGAAGGAAATGCTTGCCTCGATGGCAAAGAATCCGATTGTTTTTGCAATGGCCAATCCGAATCCGGAGATCTCATATGAAGATGCAATGGCAACCAGGGATGATCTGATCTTTGCAACAGGCAGATCGGATTATCCAAACCAGATTAATAACGTGCTCGGATTCCCGTTCATATTCCGGGGTGCCCTTGATGTAAGGGCTTCAACAATAAATGAGGGAATGAAGCTGGCTGCTTCAAAAGCTTTGGCAGCCCTTACAAAAGAACCGGTTCCACCTTCAGTGCTTAAAGCATATAATATCGATAAACTTGCTTTTGGGATAGATTATATAATTCCAAAGCCTCTTGATCCCAGGCTCATCTCCCGGGTTGCTTCGGCCGTGGCAAAAGCTGCAATTGATACGGGTGTTGCCAAATACCCGATTACAGACTGGAATGCATACAAGGAAAAACTTGACAAGAGGCTGAGTGAACATATAAAAAAAATAGGGGAACTGAATATATAACCCCCCTTTAGAGCCTGCACTGAGCAGAGCGAAGTGGGGCGATGGGGGGTCGGGTTATTAGAATATCTGCTGTGTCTTCCTTCTCTCAGCTATCTGCCTGCCGATCTTCTTTTCATACATCAGAGTGATGAAATCGGCACACTCATATATATTGAATGAGAAGCGGTTTATTGTAACATCAAAGAGGTAATCAATATTGACAGATTTCTTTTCGAGGAATGTAGTGATCAGGTTATGGCGTCTTTCGTCCGTATCAACAACATATTCTTCAGCAGCCTCTATGTCCATTTCTTTCTTCTTCATAACATTCTCCACCCTCCAGTAGAACGGAGCGATCAGCCTTACATGGAGTGAATCGGTAATATTGCGGGCAATTGAGACTCCTCCCCTTCCAACCAGTACCACATATCCCTCCTTGCAGATTGTCAGAACGACATCCTTAATTGCTTTCTTTACTCGTTCATCGCTTACAAAACCGCCTGAAAATGCCATGATCATCTCCGACATATTAGACAGCTCCATGCCCTTGTAAAAAGTTTCAACACGCTGGGAGTCAGTGTTCAGCTCCTTTGCAATAGCGTAGATGATATCCTTGTCAATCCACCTCCATTTATTTGTCCCGCTTTTCCGGTTCAGGTTATCGACAACATTTTCAGCTATCTGGCGGGCATCACATCCTGTAAGACGTGATATGGTAATAACCGGTCCTTCATCGGTTCCTGTCTTGCTCAGAACCGATTCCCGGTACCGGCCGTCAAAATAATCAAAGAACTTCTCCATATTGCCTTTCTCCTTTCCTGGATAATGAATTAAAGATGCTGATTTCCAATATACGTTAATGGCTCAAAATAAACTAATTATCCCGTATAACCAACGGATGGGAAAATATGTGATCCCAGCGCGATCAGATCAGGAATTAATACCGTTAAAAATTACAAAAAAAAATTGTAAACTGAAAATTTTTTTATCACACGCAACTTTTGACTCTATTAAAATATCTTATAGTAAAGGTCCGTTTTATCTGAAATGGCCCGATTTTTGAGGCTTACCAAGGGGGAAAAATGAGACAGTCTGTTTATTATATAACTTTAGTTATTCTTGCCTTGCTCCTTGCATCCGGGTGTAAAAAGCGAGATCTGATGACCGACAGGCAGCAGATGATCCTTTTCCAGTATGATTTCAGAAATGCTGCACAGCATTATGGCTTTATTGTAGACAGTGAAGGGAATGTATTCACCTACAATAATCCCGGAAGCTGGAATTTTCCGGATAGTGATTTTGAGATAAGCCAGGAAGAAGTCGCTGAGAATACCGGGAAATGCGTCTTCTCAGGCATCAGGATACCTGATGATGAGTTATTGAAATATACGAAAGTCATAGATTTCATCGCCTTAAGCAAAGTGACGGCACCCAGGATAACGGATGCTGATAAAGGAACAGCACAGTATATCTGTTACCAGTTTGAGGAAAGTTCCCAGAAATATAAAGGTCACCTTATAAAGACCGAAGGTGATGTCACAAGGGAAAACCTGAATTTCCATTCAAAAAGAGTGTACACATGGATGAAAGAAACCGGAAACGGTTTGTCATTTGATTGATTCATCCTGTTGCACTTCATCTGTTTAAATTTTATTAAAGTATTGAGCTGTGCTCCTTGAATATTGATACGATTTGCTTAACTTTACTTCCTTCTATCATTAATCACTAATACAAATTAAACTATACACTATGGAATCTATTTTTTCGAGACCTGAAGTAATCTGGTTTATCATAGGGCTGGTTCTGCTGCTTCTGGAACTGGTGATGCCCGGATTTGTCATTTTCTTTTTTGGAGTAGGAGCCTGGATAACTGCCCTGGTGTGCCTTTTGGCTGATCCCGGGATAAATGTGCAGGTCATCATTTTTGCAGTAACATCGGTTATTGCCCTGCTGGTTTTCAGGAGAATTATAAAGAACAAGTTCATTTACAGCAAGAACGACAAATCTGAAGCTGTTGAAGATGAGTTTACAGGAAAGGAAGCTGTTGCGGTAGCTGACTTCGGACCCGACAAAAAGGGAAAAGTCGAATTCAAGGGTACCAACTGGAAATCTGAATCAGGATCAGACATTAAAGCCGGACAGACGGTTATTATTATTGAAAAAGATAATTTTAAACTGATTGTTGAACCTAAAAAATAAATAAAATGTCTACTTCAAGCATTACTTTAATTCTGATTGGTGCAATAATTCTTGTTTTCATCCTTGTTGCATCAATGATAAAAGTTGTTCCTCAGAGAACAGCAATAATTATTGAAAGGCTGGGTAAATTCAGAGCGGTTTTTACGGCCGGTTTCCAGGTGCTTATCCCTTTTATTGACAAGGTGCGTTACAGGCATACTCTTAAAGAACAGGCTATTGATGTAGCATCCCAGATATGTATTACACGTGATAACATATCTGTTGAAGTTGACGGGATACTATATCTCCAGGTTCTGGACCCCCAAAAAGCTTCATATGGTATTGACAATTATCGTTTTGCATCTATCCAGATCGCACAAACCACCATGAGAAGCGTCATAGGAAAACTTGAACTTGACAGGACTTTTGAAGAACGTGAAACAATCAATGTTTCTATTGTTGATGCAGTCGATAAAGCAAGTGAGCCCTGGGGCGTTAAGGTTACACGCTATGAAGTTAAAAATATTATTCCGCCGCAGAGTATAAAAGATGCAATGGAAAAGCAGATGAGAGCGGAAAGGGAGAAAAGAGCCGTTATTGCTGAATCAGAGGGAACAAGACAGGCCAAGATAAATAATGCCGACGGAGATAAGCAGGAGTTTATACTAAAGTCGGAGGGTGAAAAACAAAAACGTATTAATGAAGCAGCCGGAAAGGCTTCCGAAATTGAGCAGGTTGCAAATGCCACTGCAAACGGACTAAGAGCCATATCAAAAGCAATTTCAGAAGAAAATGGCCTTAATGCAGTGAACCTGAGGATCGCGGAGCAATACCTGATGGCTTTCAGTGGTCTCGCAAAAACAAATAATACAATGATATTGCCATCAAATCTTTCGGACATTGCCGGCATCGTGGCAACAGCTACATCGGTATTCAATGAGGTGAAGGATAAGAAGAAATAACCTCACCCCAACCCCTCTCCCAAGGGAGAGGGGCTAAATTACTTATATACAATATCTTACCCCCCTTCTCCCCTGGGAGAAGGGGCCGGGGGATGAGGTCTACATCCCCTCATGCTCTGTTCTAGCGATGATCTCATTCTGCAGATCCTCGCCAAGGTCGTTGAAATAATCGCTGTAACCTGCCACCCTGACAATCAGATCACGGTATAGTTCCGGATGCTTCTGGGCATCCCTCAGTGTTTCAGCATTTACGACATTGAACTGAATATGATGACCGTCCATGGCAAAATAGCTGCGTATCAAGGCCGTAAGACATTCATAGCTCTCCTCATCATCAAAAAACTGAGGCGCAAACTTCTGGTTCAGAAGTGTACCCCCGGTACGGAGGTGGTCAATTTTTGATGCAGACTTTATAACTGAAGTCGGACCCTGCTTATCAACCCCCTGTACCGGCGAGATTCCTTCTGAGAGTGGCTTGAAAGCTTTGCGTCCGTCAGGAGTGGCGCCGATCACGCTTCCGAAATAGACGTGCGAGGTGGTTGGAAGCATATTTATCCTGTGAACACCTCCCCTTGAATCAGTCCTTCCGTCAACAGCATCATAGTAGATCTCAAATACTTCAACTGCATACCTGTCGGCATAATCGTTATCATTGCCGTATTTCGGAGTATTATATATAAGGTCATGCTGGATCTGCTCATAGCCTTTGAAATCAGCATCAAGAGCTTTTATTAGTTTATCCCAGGTCAGGTTTTTATTATCATATATATTATAATGTATGGATGTAAGGATATCTGTGATGCTGCCAAGCCCCACTCCCTGGATATAAGTTGTATTATACCGTGTGCCTCCGCAATTGTAATCCTTTCCGTTTGTGATGCAATCCTCGATCAGCAGAGAAAGGAATGGGACCGGCAGCCAGTCCGCAAAGCTTTTTCCAATGATATTATTGCCTCGTATTTTAATGTCAATCAGGTATTTAACGTGTGCTTTAAATGCAGCCATGAGCTCTTCAGATGTTGAGTAATCCCGGGCATAGCCGGTCTGGAGGCTAACCCGGATTCCTGTCCGCTTGTCGTAACCATTGTTAAGTGTAAGTTCAAGCACCTTGGGAAGGTTGAAGTAGCCTGTAAGCCAGTAAGCTTCTGTACCGAAAGCACCTGTTTCCACACATCCTGATGCACCTCCGTTGCGGGCATCAACTATATTTTTCCCCTGCCGCAGCAATTCCTGTATGATTGCCTCGGTATTGAAACAGGAAGGCTGTCCGAAACCCGTTTTTATAATATCCAGAGCCTTATGAATGAATTTGTCAGGATTCTTCCGGCTGATCTGCACCATTGATCCCGGCTGGAGGATCCTCATTTCCTTTATCACATCAAGAAGAATACAGGTCATTTCATTCACGGCATCAGTTCCGTCGGATCTGACTCCTCCCAGGTTGATCAGGCAGAAATCGGTGTAAGTGCTGCTCTCAGAAGCAGTCACTCCCATTTTCGGCGGTGAAGGATGGTTGTTGAACTTGACCCAGAAGCATCCCAGCAAGTCATAAAGTTCTTCTTCGGCCAGAGTACCTTCGTCCATCTCCTTTTTATAAACCGGGTAAAGATGCTGGTCAAGGCGTCCGGGATTGAATGAGTCCCATGGATTAAGCTCAGTGATCACTCCCAGATGAATGAACCAGTAGTGCTGCAGCATTTCATGCACTGTTTCAGGAGCATGTGAAGGGACCCTCAGGCAGACATCTGCCATTTTCTCAAGTTCTCCTTTTCTCTTTGAGTTGGTTTCCTTCTTAGAAAGCTCCTGGAGGGCTGAAGCATACCTGTTTGCATACATCATGACAGCATCACAGGCGATATCCATTGCTTTCAGTTCTTCTGACTTCTCAAACGCTTCAGGATCATTTAAATAATCGAGCTTTCCGATGCTTTCCTTTATTTCCTCCTTTAACTGCAGGAAACCTGTCCTGAACATTTTGTATCCCATTACAGTATGTCCGGGAGCACGCTGTTCCTGGAACTCGGTAAAAACGCCTGCGTTATACGCATTGTGCCATTGTGGTGTCATCAGATCCATGATCCTCTCCCTGTTGCTTTTACCTTTCCAGAACGGGATGATTTCCCTCTTATAGATCTCCTTTACTTCATCGGATACCTTAAAGGAAACCTTTTCCCTTGTATCAAGAATATCAAGGTCATTGAGGGAATGGATGCATATCTCAGGATAGGTCGGAGTCTCCTTTGGAGCAGGTCCTCGCTCCCCGACTATCAGCTCGCCATCACCAATATAAAGCTTCTTGTTCATCAGGATGTACTCAAAAGCCTTAGCCCTGTGTACAGGTGAAGAGAGCTCGCGCGATTCGTCGCTCTTATAAAACTGAGTTATGAGAATGGCTCTCTCAGGTGAAAGCTTTTCAACTGCATTGAGGCTCTGTTCCCTTAGTTTTTTTACTCTGTCTGATAGTATCATGTGTTGTCTGGTTGTCTGATTGTCCGGTGGCCGGTAGCCGGTAGCCGGTAGCCGTTTTAATTATCCCCCAATCTTCACCTTAATACCGGTTTCTGAAAAGAACTCCTTCAGTTCATTCATTCTTTGCCGGGAGGGAGGTTCTATGCCATTCATCCGGTAAGGAATGTTGAACTTATTATACTTTGCTTTACCGATTTTATGATAGGGAAGCAGGCTTATTCTTCTGAGATTATTGCGTTTTGAACCTGCCAGGAACTGCTTCAGTGCTGAAATGTTTCCCGGATCATCATTGATCCCTGGGATGACAGGGATCCTCACAAAAACATCCCTTTCGCTTTCAAGTATGAGCTTGAAATTACTGAGTATCAGTGAATTTGAAACTCCGGTATACTTCAGGTGCATCGAATCATCCATTTGCTTGATGTCGAAAAGAAAGAGGTCTGTAAAGGGAATGATCTTTAAATAGTTTTCGTTTTGTGAATAACCTGAAGTATCAACGGCAGTATGGTAGCCATTTGCCTTGCAGGCTTTCAGGGTTTCGAGAAGAAAATCAGTCTGCATTACAGGCTCTCCTCCCGAAAAAGTAACTCCTCCATTTGATTCGTTAAAGAAAATACGTTCCCTGTCGAGTATTTCAAGAATATCATTCACTGAATACCATTTGCCGGCTTCTTCCATTTTAATAAACTCCCTGTCGCCTACTCTTTCAATCTGCTCCACCGTTTCAATATCAGGAGAAATGCCTTCGGGATTATGGCACCACCAGCATGAGAGAGGGCATCCTTTGAGAAAGAATGTCACCCTGATGCCCGGACCATCGTGGATTGAATAACGTTTAATGTTGAAAATCAAACCCTTCATAAAGAAAGATAAAAGATAAAAGTGAAAAAAGGAATTGGTGATGCAGATCCCTGATTGAGGATCCGGAGCAGTTTACCCGGAATAGAACATTAAACAACTATAGAGTCGTCTGCCGAGGCGCTGCCAGTTGAAACTGTATTTGAGCTTTGCTATCATAAATAATCGGAGTGCAAGTTATATATTTTTCACATCTCTTTCGTTATATTTATAAGTTTTTCCGGGGTGAAATCATGAAAATGTCTTTACTGTCTGCAGTTTTAATATCATTTTGTCTTCAGGCAATTACGCAAGCTAATGAACGCTCAACTGTCAGCGGTTTTGTAAGGGAATCCGGCAGCGGAGAATCGCTTATCGGTGTGAATATATATCTGCCCGATCAGAGGACAGGCACTGTTACAAACACCTTTGGATTTTACTCTCTTACACTGCAGGCAGCAGATACTATTGAGCTATCCGTTTCATATGTAGGATATTCACCGAAGATAATTGGTATCCCATTCCGTAAAAATATCGAACTCAATATTGACCTGACACAGGGACTGGTCCTCGATGAAGTGACCATAACAGCAGATAAAAAGGAACGCTTAAGCGAATCTGTGAGGATGAGCACCATTAAGCTGCCGGTGAGTCAGATCAAAAATGTACCTATGCTTCTCGGAGAAAAGGATGTTCTGAAAGTTCTGCAGCTTATGCCCGGCATTCAGAAAGGATCGGAAGGAAGCAGCGGTTTGTATGTCCGGGGAGGAGGACCTGACCAGAACCTTATTATTCTTGATGATGCAATAGTTTATAATGCAAGTCATCTCTTTGGCTTCTTTTCGCTTTTTAACGGCAGCGCCCTGAAAAGTGTGGAGCTTACCAAAGGAGGTTTTCCTGCAAGATACGGAGGACGGCTCTCCTCGGTACTGGAAATGAATATGAAAGAGGGCAATAAGGAGGAATGGCATGGCGAAGGCGGAATCGGACTCATTTCTTCCAATCTGACTGTTGAAGGTCCCCTGAAGAAGAACATATCATCAATATTGTTATCCGGCCGGAGAACATATGCCGACCTGATTATGCGTCCAATACTTAAAATACTGGATGAGGAGAATGTCGGTTATTATTTTTATGATTTCAACGCGAAGGTCAATTATGATTTCGGCAGGAAGAACAAGCTGTACCTGAGCGGGTACTTCGGAGAGGATAAATTCTATATGAAGTATAAATCAAGCGGTTATAAAGAAGATGTGGGATTCCTTTGGGGAAACTCCACTGCAACATTAAGATGGAACCACCTGTTCAGCAATAAGCTGTTTGCCAACACCTCTGCTATATTCAGCAATTACACATTTGAGATCTACGATGAATACAAAGTACTTTCTGACAACAAGGATTTTACAGCGAAATACCATTCGGGAATAAGGGACCTTACGCTGAAATCGGATTTTGATTTTCTGCCGAATCCAAATCACTGGATCAAAGCCGGCATAATAAGTATTTTTCACAGGTTCAATCCTTATGCTTATGTCGAGGTGGACGTTCCTCATCATACAAATGAGAGAGAGGAACAATATACAAATGGCACTGAGACAGGGATCTATATTGAAGACACATGGCAGCCTGTTGAAGTATTTAAAGTCAATGCGGGATTCCGGTACAGCTATTTTCTGGCTGACAAGAAAAGATACAACAATCCTGAACCGCGCTTATCGGTTGCCTGGAGGATAAAGAATGACCTTGCGCTGAAAGCATCGTATGCATCAATGAAACAATATATTCACCTGTTATCAAACACCGGGATAAGTCTTCCGACCGATCTCTGGGTTCCGGTTACAGACAGGGTAAAACCGCAAACATCAAGGCAGGTTGCCCTGGGTATTGTCAGGGACCTGGACAAGCATGATGTTGCGGTTTCCCTTGAAGGATATTTCAAAACCATGAAGAATGTGCTTGGTTACAAGGAGGGGGCATCGTTTATTGAACTCCTTGAACCTGATGATGTGACAGTACCGACCTGGCAGGACAATGTCACAGCCGGTCGTGCCTGGTCGTACGGAGCAGAATTCCTGGTCCAGAAAAAAGAGGGCAGGTTTACCGGATGGATTGGTTATACACTTTCATGGACAAAGCTGCAATTTGACTCCCTGAATTTCGGAAGGGAGTTCTTTGCCAGGTATGATAGAAGACATGATATTTCAGTAGTTGCAATGTACAAGCTTAATGACCACATAAACCTTTCAGGAACATGGGTTTACGGCACCGGCAATGCTGTGACGCTTCCACTTTCACAATACCAGGCAGTTTATCACAGGCTTGAAACGAATGCGAATATGAACCAGGTTGATTATGACTATTACGGGATACTCTATTCGCTCGAGGCAGAGGAATTCGGGGAAAAGAACAATTTCAGAATGAGAGCCTACCACAGGCTGGATGCGGGGATTCAGTTTCATAAGCAGAAAAAATGGGGAGAGCGCATCTGGGAGATTTCAGTTTACAATGCATATTGCAGGCTGAATCCGTTCTTTTACTTTTATGAGAGCACACAGGTGTATGGAAGATTAAAACAGGTGAGCATCTTCCCTGTAATTCCGTCATTCAGCTATTCATTCAAGTTCTAGGAAAATATGAAAAGAACTATTATACCGGCAGTTTTCCTGATTGTTCTCATCTTGTCCTGCGAGAGGAATGTGAACAATGTTATACTGCCCGATTTTGTGCAGAAGCTGGTTATTAATTCATTCATCTCTCCCCGGGATACCCTGTCGTTTGTATCAGTAAAATCAAATGAGAAACTGTATGGATTCATAAATACAAAAGAATCCCTTGGCAATGTTTCAGCAGCTATTTCTGACGGAACAACAGAGATCAGCCTGGACAGAATAGAAGAGGGATTTATCTTCAGGCGCAGGGATATGCTGCTCGAAGAGGGCAAGACATACACGCTGACTGTTATCAGCGACAAAGGGATGCAAGCGGATGCTTCAGCTACAATCCCTTTCAGAAGACCATTGAATATCGAGGTCGATACAATGAGGCAGTTTTATGATTATGGCGACGGTTCGGGTATGGGATGGACGGAATTCAGTGCTGATGTTTTTATGACCGATTATGCCGGAGAAGAAAACTATTACGCTTTTGCATGCAAGCAGATACTTTATAACTCCGAATATTCATATTACCCCTATCACATTCAGGTCTATCAATCCCTGGTTTTTACCGACAGGGGGAGAGACGGTGAAAGGTTTTTCGTCAGCAATTTCTCATTTATGGATCCTTCACGGGATGATTCTTCTGACCTGGTTGTCTACATTCTCAATACGGATAAAGCATACTATACCTATCATCATTCCCTTGACAATTATTCAGGGGGCGGGGATCCCTTTTCTGAAATCTCCCCGGCTTACTCAAATATTGAAGGCGGACTGGGAATTTTCGCTTCCTATGTAGTCGATTCGCTGGTTTTTAAGCTGAAATAGGGGAAAAGTGGTGAGGGAGATTCCTCTATAGTGGCTGTAATGAAAAGGTAAAGACAAGTAGATGTGTACCGGTTGAGGGAGATTCCTCACTAGTGGCTGTAATGAAAAGGTAAAGACAAGTAGATGTGTACCGGTTGAGGGAGATTCCTCACTAGTGGCTGTAATGAAAAGGTAAAGACAAGTAGATGTGTAACGGTTGAGGGAGATTCCTCATTAGTGGCTGTAATGAAAAGGTA
>CAZGGZ010000012.1:17807-31729 GCA_964525415.1 uncultured Rikenellaceae bacterium
GTGTCATTCCGAATGAAGCGTAGCGAAATGAGGAATCCCCATCTCTTTTTACAGATTATATATTACTGTCCATCTGCTACTTACCTCACTTTAACATATGATTAACACAATATTAACACAGTAATCTGCAACAAAACTGGAAATTGAACGTCATTAAGGTGATTAAATAAGTCTATATACAGGCCGTTCGGCCAAATTCTACGATCAGGTTTAAAGTTAATCGCGGAAAGACATCAGACGATGTCTTTCCTTCTTTTTATACTTGCCCATTTAAATCAATTTCGTACATTTCGGCAGTTAACATTAAATCCGAAAACCAACCATGAAAAAGAAAATCTTATTTGCGTTAATTATGGGAATCATAGGATTCACAGGATGTAAAAAAGAAGTGAAAAGCGACAACCCGTTCTTCAATAAATGGGATACCCCGTTTGAAGTTCCTCCCTTCGACCAGATAATGGCAAAGCATTATATGCCAGCCTATCTTAAAGGATTTGAGGAACAAAAGGCTGAGATTAAAGCCATAATCAATAATCCGAAGGAACCGGATTTTAATAATACAATAAAGATGCTGGCTTACAGCGGTGATCTTCTTAACAAAACGGGAAGGGTATTCGGATCATTGAATTCAGCGCATACCAATGATTCCCTGCAGGCAATCAGCAGGGAACTTGCTCCGCTGTCGTCAAAACACAGGGATGATATAAGCCTTAACGATACTCTTTTCCGGAAGGTTAAATCTGTATATGACAACAGGGATAAGTTAAAGCTTACCGATGAAGAGAAAAAGCTTCTTGAGGATACCTACAAGGATTTTATCAGAAGCGGCGCAGCTCTTTCACCTGAAGACAAGGATAAGCTGCGCAAGATAAATGAGGAGCTATCAATGCTGCAGGTCAAATTCGGCCAGAATCTGCTGGCTGAAACAAACGGCTACAAGCTTATTATCGATAAGAAAGAAGATCTTACCGGTTTGCCTGAAAATGTGATCGGACAAGCAGCAGCTATGGCTAAATCACTTGGCATGGAAGGGAAATGGGTCTTCACCCTTCAGGTCCCAAGCATGACACCTTTCCTTCAGTATTCTGACCGCCGCGACCTGAGAGAAAAACTCTTTACCGGGTACTTTATGAAAGGTGACAATGATAACGAGTTTGACAACAAAGTGATAATTGCAAGGATTGCAAATCTGCGGATGGAAAGATCTAAGCTCCTCGGCTATGACAGCTTTGCAGATTTTGCCCTTGAAAGGAATATGGCCAAAACACCTGAAAGGGTCTTCGATTTTCTTGGCCAGGTATGGAATGCCGCTGTTCCGGTGGCGCAAGCAGAAGCGGCTGCGCAGCAGGAGCTGATTAACAAGGAAGGCGGCAAGTTCACTCTTGAGCCGTGGGACTGGTGGTACTATACCGAAAAGATCAAAAAGGAGAAATATGACCTTGATGATGAGATCACCCGGCCGTATTTCAAGGTTGACAACGTGATGGAAGGAATGTTTTATGTGGCCAACAGACTTTACGGGCTCACTTTTACAAAGAGGAATGACATACCAAAGTACCACCCCGATGTAAATACCTTTGAGGTTACCCGCGACGGAAAACATGTGGGAATACTGATGATAGACAATTATCCCCGGCCCTCAAAACGCGGAGGCGCATGGTGCGGAAGCTTCAGGGGACAGCGCAGGGATTTGAAAGGCAAAATGGTTACTCCGATTGTTACGATGGTGACAAATTCAACACCTCCTTCAGATGACAAGCCTTCGCTCCTGACGGCGGGTGAGGCTGAAACATTATTCCATGAATTCGGGCATGCACTTCACGGACTTCTTTCAAATATTACCTATCCGGGTAATTCGGTGCCCCGCGATTTTGTTGAGCTTCCCTCACAGATAATGGAGCACTGGGTGCTTGAACCGGATGTTCTGAAAGTATATGCAAAACAATATCAGACAGGCGAGGTGATCCCGTCGGAGATTGTTGAAAAACTTGATAAAGCAAGTAAATTCAATACCGGATTTACAACCACTGAATTCCTTGCTGCTGCACTTCTCGATATGGAGTACCATTCACTTACCGAACCCACGGAAATTGATATCAGGGATTTTGAGAATAAAGCTATGGAAAAGTGGGGGTTGATCCCGGAGATAAAACCAAGATACAGATCAACCTATTTCAATCACATCTGGGGAGGAGGCTATTCAGCCGGGTATTACAGTTATTACTGGAGCGAGATGCTCGATGCTGATGCTTTCCAGGCTTTCAAAGAAACAGGCGATATTTTTAATAAAGAAGTTGCTGCGAAGTTTGAAAAGGAGATACTCTCAAGAGGAGGATCAAAGGATGCGCTCGAGATGTATATTGCTTTCCGCGGGAAAGAACCGGGGATAGACGCGCTGCTCACAAACAGGGGACTAAAATAATGCTAATCAGACTGTTCCTGATATTGTTCCTTGTTGTTCCGTTAATTAACGGGAGTGCCATGGGAGTTGATCCCAGGGCTGTAAAGGGTATCATGGATCTCAGTCAGATGGAGGAAGATGAGCTTATTTTCATAAAGCTTAACGGTGAATGGGAGTTTTACTGGAACAAGATGCTCCGGCCGCATGACTTTGCGTCCGGAGCCATGGTTCCTGACTATTATGGTAAAGTACCATCATACTGGACTGATTACCCTCAGGAATCAGTGAAGACAGAAAAATTCGGATATGCAACCTACAGACTGCTTGTCATTCTTCCTCCCGGTTACAGAAACGCACTGGGATTTGACCTTCCGGTGTTCGACTCATCATATGACATCTATGTTAACGGCTATTATTACGGCGGAAACGGAATCCCGGGCAAATCAGAAGAAAACACAGAGCCCGGATACAGCAGGAATTTTTTCAGGTTTGATCCAAAATCTGATACCCTTTCCATTGTGATAAATGTGGCCAATTACCATCACCGGCGCGGAGGCTTCTGGCTGCCTATGAAAATTGGAACTTTCTCCAGAGTTCAAAGCAGGCTTGCAAACGGCTGGGCTGCAGACTGGGCTGTAATAAGCCTGTTGCTTGGCTTTTCATTATTCTTCTTTTTGTTTTTCATCCTATCCCCAAAAGAGACTATAATGGAATTCTTTTCCCTTACAACCACAGGACTGGCAATAAGACCTTTGTTTACATCTCATTATCTTATAAATAACTTTTTTGCCATAGGATGGACATGGACTGTCAGATGTGAATATCTTGGACTCTACCTGGTACTAATTGGATGGACCTGGTTTAATCAGGTTCTTTATCCGTCAAAATATTTCAAAATTTTTGCCTGGGCAGTAACAGTGTTTTTTATCCTGGCAGCTGTTTTTACCCTTTTCCTGCCAGTTAAGATATTCAGCTTTGTAACCCAGATTCTATATCCTGTTATGCTGATACTTCTTTTCTATGGCATTTACAGAAGTTTTTCAGGGATATTAAAGAAGAATATCTTCGATATGATATACTTTCTGGCTTTTCTGGTGCTTGGGGCTGCAGGTATCCATGACATGAGAGTTGCACTGGGCAAATCAGAAAGTACGGCAGGTTATGTCCTGACATATGCTATCGTTCTGATTGTCATGATCCAGGCCGGCCTTATCCTTTACAGGTGGATCAAATCATATCAGGAAAAGGAGAAGCTGCAAAATGATCTTGAATTCATGAACCGGAACCTCGAAGTTCTTGTGAGTCAGAGAACACAGGAAATCAAAACCAGAAACGAGGAGATTGAACAACAAAGCAACAGGATTGCCCTTCAGAACAAGCAGCTGTCTGAGACCATTCAGATGAAAAACAAGATCTTTTCAGTTATTTCACATGATCTCAGAAGTCCTGTTGTCAACATTCTGTACATGCTTAATCTTCTTAAAGAAAAGGAATACAAGGATAAATATGACTCTTTCTCAAATTCGAGCATTGAATATGCCCAGCGTGTCATTTCACTTATTGAGAATATGCTTGTATGGGGAAGAGGCCAGGAGGATAAAATAAAATATACACCTGAAAAGCTCAACCTGGCTGATATTATCCTCACAAACCTCAGTATTTTCAAGGAGACATCCGACAAGAAGGAAATAGCTGTGAACTTTACCCAGGTAGGCAGTTCAATTGCATATTGCGACAAGGACCTGATGGATATTATCATACGTAACCTGTTATCAAATGCTGTCAAGTACACGCCACGCGGAGGAAGGATAAGCATCCTGCTTAAAGATAAAGCATCTGAAGAAAACCGCATCCTTTTAAAGATTTGTGATAACGGTATCGGGATACCTCCTGAAAGACAAAAATATCTTTTTACCTCAAACGAGGTCTCCAGCACTCCCGGTACTGAAAACGAAAAAGGCACAGGACTCGGATTGAAGCTTTGTCATGAGCTGGTTCAAATTAACAAAGGGACAATAAGTGCTGAGAGCAAGGAAGGAGAAGGAACCTGCTTTTTAATTACTCTCCCCGTATAAAGCTCTTAACTTCCGGAAGTATTATTCAGCAGTCAGCGCAGACAGCTTTTTTCTGTTAAGGATCCGGATATTTTTCCCTTTGGCGGCTATCAACCCCTCCTGTTCCATTTCACCCAGAGCCCTTGCAACCGAAGGTCTTGCCACACCGAAGAAATCGGCTATTTCGTATTGTGTCATATCAAGGAATTGGTGACCGCAACCACATTAACAGGAAACCTGTTTTTATATCCGAACATAAAAGCCGATGCAAGCGCCCCTGAAGATGGTACTCCCTGAAAGATCTTTTCGATATCATCTGCCGGAATTTCTGAAAATAAAGTTGAATTTGAAAGAAGTGAATAGTCCATACATTTTCTATATTTGGCTCCATAAAAATCATCAAAAAATGAAAAGAATCAAAATACTTTTTCTGATCCTGCTTATTCCGGCAACTTATATTATCTATGCCCAGGATGATTTTGAAACGAAGCTCCTTTTAAAATTCCATACCATAACAAGCGAGGAGATGATGACATGGATAGAAAAACTCTGTTCTCCGGAATTCATGGGAAGACTCTCCGGAACTCCGGAATATATTGCCAGTGCAGAGTGGGTGGCCGCAAATCTAAAAGATTGGGGAATAAAACCAGGAGGCGACAATGGAACATATTTTCAATGGTTTGACGCACCATATACAGTTGTCAACGATATAGGAAGCCTTTCGCTGAAGATCTCTGAGCCTGACGGTTCATCTATAATCAAGAATTATATATATCCTGATGAATTTTACCCCGGTATGAACTCCGGAAACGGAGAAATTACTGCAGAGGTTGTGTTCGTGGGCTTCGGTGTAACCGCTCCTGAACTTAACTACGATGATTATGAGGGTATTGATGTCAAGGGTAAGATTGTCCTTGTAAACAGGGATGTCCCTCCTGTTGATGCCAGGAATCCTGAATACAAAAAGTGGGTGGGATATTGCTATCACCAGTACAAGCTTGAAAACGCAGTAAAGCATGGTGCAGAAGGATTTTTATATATCGACGGAGCAAGCGCCAATCCGAATATTTCCTATGATCCTTCAATAATTGTATGCGGAATAGGACCTCAGCCGCTTGCCGATATTTTTTCGGGACTTGCCACAACCAATGCCGAAGTCCTTGATAAAATAAGGAAATCAAACAAGCCCGCTTCTTTCAATACAGGTAAGACAATGACCATAAAAGCAAACACGACAAGATATCCTGAAGGCAGGGGGTGCAATGTGGTTGGCATAATTGAGGGAACAGATCCTGTTCTCAAGGATGAAGCCATTATTATAGGAGGTCACCTTGACGCTGTTGGAACTGCCGGAAAGACAGTAAACGGGGCGCTGGATAATGCCAGCGGCATTGTTGATATCATGGGTGCGGCAAAAGCTATGGCACAATCAGGAATAAAACTTAAAAGGTCAGTGGTATTCCTCTTTATAGGAGGCGAGGAAACAGGACTTCACGGCAGCAGGCTTCATGCCCAGAAACCTGCCTTGCCGAAGGAGAAAATCCTTGTTTTTATCAACCTTGATATGGTCGGAAACGGCACCGGTCTTGCAGTAAATACTTCGGCGCCTTACAAACTGCTGCTTTCATATTTTGAAGAGGCTAACACTAAATATATCCACCGCCCCTTCCGCGGATCCGCACCTGAACCTTCTGAATATTACGGTCGCCCGAGGAGCGATACATATAACTTCAGCTCAAGAGGTTACAGAACTATGTCAATTTTCACTACCGGCGGATACAAAAAGGTATTCTATCATCTGCCCGGTGATGATCCCGATGCTGTCACCATTGAAATAATGGAAGATGTGGCAAAGATGATCTATGTTGCCCTGACGAACATGGCGAATGATTCTGAATTAAAATTCTGAGAATTGATGAAGATCTGTGCAACGGATGCGGATTATGTGTACCCAACTGTCATGAAGGAGCTCTGCAGAGGATCAAAGGCGATGGTATTTGAGAAATCAGGTGATCCTGGCAGGCAAGCAGAGCCAAAGGAACAGCCTTCAGAACTAAGGCAATGGCCGGTGCAGATGCACCTTCTGAATCCCAACGCACCGTACCTCAGGGATTCGGATCTTCTGCTCGCAGCTGACTGTGCTGCCTTCTCTCTCGGGAACTTCCACAGCAAATACCTGAAAGGCAGATCTCTTGCGATAGCCTGTCCCAAGCTCGACCATGGTACTGATATTTATGTTGAGAAGCTTACCTCAATGATCGATACTGCAAAGGTGAATACCATAACTGTTATGATGATGGAAGTACCGTGCTGCGGAGGTTTGTTACAGATGGTTAAAGCAGCCCAGTTAAAAGCTTCAAGAAAAATACCTGTGCAGATTATAATTGCTGGAATAGCAGGAGCAATACTGAAGGAAGAGTGGGTATAACAGACAGAACAATGGTACAGAGACTAAACGGGTAAAGGCAAATCCAGGAAAAAAAATTGTTTTATTCTTTTTATATTTATATATTTCGCATCGTCGTGTTTGATTTGCATTAGGTACTTTATTATCATGATGGTATGGTTAAAAGCTCTGACCTTAAAATCTTTAATGACAGTAATCTTTATCTGGGTCTGGATATCGGATCTACTTCCCTGAATACCGTGGTGATTGACCAGAATTATAATATCCATGAGGAGTATTATGATTATGTTCATGGGAAACCATTTAATATGCTCCATGAAAGACTTTCCTCAATTCTTAAAGCTAATCCCGGAATTAATATTAAAGGTATTGCCCTGACAGGAACAGGGGGCAAACTGGCATCAGGTCTTATCGGGGGAATATTTGTAAATGAGATTATTGCACAAGCTGAGTCTTCCGGAAAAATGTTCCCGGAAGCAAGGAGCATAATTGAGATCGGAGGTGAAGATTCAAAGCTGATCATTCTTGAAAAAGATCCGGTAACTGGCAAGCCGAGGCTTGTAGATTTCGAGATGAACAGTATCTGTGCTGCAGGGACAGGATCATTCCTCGATCAGCAAGCCAGGAGGATCGGTATATCTATTGAAAAGGAATTCGGAGAGCTTTCCCTGAAATCCGTCAATCCGCCAAGAATAGCAGGCCGCTGCAGTGTTTTCGCCAAGAGCGATATGATACATCACCAGCAGATAGCTACACCTCTTCATGATATTGTAGCCGGTTTATGCTTTGCACTTGCCCGTAATTTCAGAAGCAACGTTGCAAGAAGCAAGGAAATAAAAAAACCGGTTATCTTCTCCGGAGGTGTGGCAGCCAATTCAGGAATGGTAAGGGCTTTCAGGGAAACCCTTAATCTTAACGAAAACGAACTTATAATACCTGAACACTATGCATCAATGGGAGCTATCGGAGCTGTGATTTATGCATCATCCAACGGATTTGAGATGGATAAGTTCAGGGGATTAGAACAATTGGAGAAATACCTTTCGGAAGATGTTACAGACTTCGTCAGCCTGCCGGCTCTGAAAGAATCCGGAGCCAGCTATCTCAAGGAAGTAAAGCCCCCGGAAACTGACACCAGCCGGTTACCTGTTTACCTCGGGGTAGATGTCGGTTCATTAAGCACTAATGTGGTGTTAATTGATGATCACCATAATGTAATCGCCAGGCGATATCTGCCAACTGCAGGAAGACCTCTTGAAGCGATCATGAAAGGGCTAACCGAAATTTATGATGAAACCGGCAGTTCTGTAGAAGTTGTCGGCGCCGGTTCAACCGGTTCGGGCCGTTACCTGACGGGTGATTTCATCGGAGCCGATACAATTCAGAATGAGATCACAGCACAGGCCACCGCAGCAATTGATTACGACCGTACAGTAGATACGATCTTTGAGATCGGAGGACAGGATTCAAAGTATATAAGCATTGACAACGGAGTAGTGGTTGACTTTGAAATGAACAAGGTATGTGCTGCAGGAACAGGATCGTTCCTTGAAGAACAGGCCGAAAAGCTTAATATCAATATCGTTGAGGAATTTGGCAGTATGGCACTGAAATCAGAATGCCCGGTAAAACTGGGAGACAGGTGTACAGTGTTCATGGAATCCGATCTTAACTCCTTTATGCAGAAAGGTGCAAGAAACGAAAACCTTGTCGGAGGTCTCGCGTATTCAATAGTATATAATTACCTTCAAAAAGTTGTCGCAAATCACAGAATTGGAAGCAGGATCTTCTTTCAGGGAGGAGTAACAAACAATAAAGCTGTTGTTGCTGCTTTTGAGCAGGTGCTGGGCAAGAAGATCATTATTCCGCCTCATTTTGATGTTACCGGTGCAATCGGTGCAGCAATCCTTGCACAACGGATGATGTCGCCCGGTACGAAAACATCGTTTAAAGGATTTGGCATAAGGAATGCCACATATAACACAAGCATCTTTACATGCCAGGGCTGCACTAACCAGTGTGAAATCAGAAAAGTAAATATTACAGGTGAGAAGAAATCTTTATTCTACGGGGGCAGGTGTGAAAAATATGAAACCGGAGGCCGGAAAAAAGATAAGAACAATATCCCTAACCTGTTCCTGAAAAGGACTGAAATGCTGATGGAAGGATATAAAGAACCGCAGGATAATAATAAACCTACAATAGGTATCCCACGTGCTCTTATGGTATTTTACCACCAGTTCCCATTCTGGAGGACCTTTTTTGAAAGACTTGGATTCACGGTAGTATTATCAAGAGAATCAGATAAATCGCTTATCACTGAGTCAATTGAAACGATAACGGCTGAAACCTGCCTTCCGGTTGAGATCATGCACGGTCATGTAATAGATCTTATGCAAAAGGGAGTCGATTATATTTTTACTCCATTTATTGTTAATGCCAAACTGCAGGAAGGGGACATAACTTTTAACTGTAATTGTCCCTGGGTACAATCCTATCCCTTCATGATAAAATCAGCCCTGAAATCAAAGATCGATGAATCGAAGTTACTGATACCCACCCTGCATTTCAGGTTCTTTGAACGCGCTCTGGTTAAAGAGATGACGGGTTACTTTAATGAAAAATTCGGAATAAGTAAAAAAGAGATAAAAGAAGCAATATATTATGCAGACAATATCCAGACGACTTTTGAAAAAAGGCTGGTGGAATACGGGAAAAACGTGCTGAAGGAAATTCCTGAAGGCTGCCGTCCCGTGATATTGCTGGGAAGATCCTATAACAGCACTGATCCGCACCTGAATCTCGGGCTCGTTGAAAAGCTCATAGCCAAGAATGTCATGCCTGTCCCTATTGATATGCTTGAACTTGTGCCATCCGATATTTATGGCAACTACAGAAATATGTACTGGCCGAATGGTCAAAGGATAATTTCAGCAGCACAGTACGTGGCAAAAACAGATGGATTATATGCTGTTTATATAAGTAATTTCCGCTGCGGACCCGATTCTTTTCTCTGGCATTATATTACTGAAGAACTAAAAGGGAAACCGTTCCTTCACCTTGAGGTGGATGAACACTCTGCAGATGCCGGGATGATAACCCGTATTGAGGCGTTCCTTGACAGCCTTAAAGGATCAGAGACGAAGGAAAAAAGAAGTGTGGAAGTTTTCAGGCCAAGACCAAGTCCGTCATCACCTCCAAAGGGAAGAATCCTCTATTTCCCTTATATGAATGATGGCGCATATATGGCCGCAGCTGCAACCCGCAGTATAGGTATCCCCTCAGAAGTTCTGCCCAGGCCGTCAGAGGAGGATTTTGCTATCGGGAGAGAATATACCTCCTCAAAGGAATGTTTCCCGATGATCTGTGTAACAGGAAGCTTCATAAAAAAGTTACGGGAACCTGGCACCGATCCGAAAAAAGTAAGCTTTTTTATGCCTGACCATAACGGACCCTGCCGGTTCGGACAGTACAATCAGTTTCACAGAATGCTCTTTGACAGACTTGGTTATAAGGATGCTGAATTGATAACACCATCAAATAACACATCATACGAGGATCTGGCCGGTGAATACGGACAAAAATTCAGAATAAGGGCCTGGAAAGGAATCATAGTTTCCGATTACATAAGAAAAATACAATGTGAAATAAAGCCTTATGAAATCAATAAAGGTGAAACGGACAGGGTTTATTATGATGCGATCAGAAAGCTGGAAGAATGTATAGAGAAAGGATCAAACGGGCTTCGTAAAGTGTTGAGAGGGATTGCAGGTGAATTCCTGGCAATAAAGACTGACAGGTCAGTGAGAAAACCCATTGTGGCAATCATCGGTGAGACATACATGCGTGATAACGCCGAATGTAACGGGAACATAGCTAACCGCCTTGAAGATCTTGGTGTTGAAGTAGTTGTAAGCCCGTTTGCGGAATGGATAACTTATTCTACACACCGCTTCACACGTGACAGCCGCTGGAAAAATAACAAAAAAGGGATTATCAAATCAAAGATACAGGAAGCCGGACAGGAAGTTATTGCTGAATATCTCCTGCAGGGAATCAAAAAATTCACTGACCGTGATAAGAATATCCCCCTCCATGAGATACTGAGTTCATGTAATACCTATATCAGTGAGTTTTATGATGGAGAGCCGCCGATAGGAATCGGAACTTCAATAGCCATGGCAAAAAGAGGTGTATCTGGCATTGCCGCCATCCTTCCGTTCACATGTATGCCGGGCACACTTGTCTCATCGGTAAGTGATTCCTTCAGGAAAGATCATAAAAATATCCCCTTCATCAATATTGCTTATGACGGACAGGATTCAGTTTCGCTTGAAACAAGGTTACAGGCGTTTGTATTCCAGGTGAAGGAGTTTGCCCGGATTGCAGAACCGGTATATAGTTAATAAAGTCTTGCAGGTCGAGCAGTCCGGAGATCATACGACTTTAAAGCCTAACTGCTCAAGTTTCTTTCTGGTTTGTTTGGTTCCGCCGTTAAGCTTGACAGTATAGGCAGGGAACTCCCTTCTTCCCCTGTAGTCGCCTCTCTGTTTTTCAAAGTCAGCAGGTGCAAACCGCAGGTTGATGTTGTCTTCGTCAATATTGTATGTATGAAGAACAGCTTCTCCTATAATATCTTCATCGGTTTTACCAATGCCGCTGACTGAAATAACAGGCTTCTCCGGTTTCGGAACTTTTGAAGGATACCAGTTCTTAAGAGGCAGATTGAAATGCTTGCAAAGCGAATTTACTACTATTGATGTCCCGTTGGCTTTACCGTCTGTTGAATAGCCGGCAATATGGGGTGTAGCAAGGAATGTCCTGGCCATCAGATCAAGATCTATGTCAGGCTCATTCTCCCATACGTCCAGTACAGCGCCTGCCAGTTTCGCTGATTCAAGGGCTTTCTTAAGTGCATTGGTTTCTGTAACCTCGCCTCTTGATGTGTTAATAAACCATGTCCCTTTTCTCATCTTCCTGAAGCTCTTCTCATCAAACAGGTGCCAGGTAGAGTCCTCGCCCACTACGTTCAGAGGAACATGAAGTGTCACAATATCTGATTTATATAATATCGCACCGAGACTCACGAAATTCTTCTCGCCTTCCTTTCTTGCCCTCGGCGGATCGTTGAGCAGTACATTCATTCCCAGTGAACGGGCAAACTTTTCAACCTTTGTACCGACATTACCGACGCCGACAATACCGATAGTCTTTCCTTTAAGGCTGAACCTGAATTCCGATGAAATCTTAAGAAGGGCAGCTGCAATATACTGCTGAACAGAGTATGAATTACAACCCGGGGCATTGGTCCAGAATATTTTGTTCTTTTCACAGAATTGTGTATCAAGATGGTCAAAACCGATAGTTGCAGTGCCGATAAATCTGATTTTTGTCCCTTTCAGAAGCAAATCAGTGCATTTTGTCCTGCTTCTAATAAGAAGCGCATCAGCATCCTTCAGTATCTTATTGCTTATCTGTCTGCCGGGAAGGTACAAGACTTCGGCATATGGTTCCAGGACACCTTTCAGAAAAGGGATCTTATTGTCTGCAACTATCTTCATGAAGTATTTTTCCTGTGAATTTATAACTTTTTCCTGAATAAAGGATTACTGAGAATATGTTCTCCCTGCAGACAGAAAGAAAGAAAACCGGCTTTGAACATAATTATACAAATATGAATTCGTAATTTTAAATGTCAAATGTCAGGACAATGCAGGTAAATCGCGTAAACCCGAGAAACTCTCTGAACAAAGCCTGGCTTAAGGTTAAACCCGAAAGAGCCGCGATTGAGATTTTCAAGAAAAACCTCTCCTTTCTGTTAAACAATATAAATGAATCGGAAACCGAGGATGCAATACGTATTGAAGAAAGCATGTGAAAATGCACCGCGGAGCGCAAGGCTCAGGGCATAGGAATCTTATAAATACCTTCAGATGTGCCTGTTATGATTTCATCTTTATATGTGTCAACATCAAGGATAACGATCTCATCCACGGGAATATCCACAACATTCCATATATCTGAATCATAGTATGCGAGCAAATCCTTGGGGTGTTTCCCATATACTATCCAGATGGTCCCCCGTGAGTCTGATCTGATAAACCTTATATTGCGGCCGGATGATGATGCAGGAGGCTGCACTTCAGTCCAACAGGAATTGATAGTCTTTTTGTAAATCCGATCAGTATTGCCATCCCATTTTGATACCCAGAGAGTATTATCCTTATCTGCTGAAATATGCCCGGCAGCCGCCTGATTACGTTTAAGCGGCAGAGTGTCAGATTCCCTGGTCATTACCCTGTTCATGTCAATCCTGAATAGCCGGTTGCTTTGCATCAGCAGGACATTTGATTCATTATCAGCTGTTATAAACGGAATATGGTTTGTTTCAAGGAGTGACGTGGATGAAGTGAAATTCACAGTATCAGTTCCGTTGAAAAAATAAATGCCGGCAGAATATGTCGCAATGAACAGATCATTTTCATTCCGGCATAGGATTTCGTTTACAATGCATGAGACCGGGATCCTGAAGAAATCTTCATATGAGAGGTCGTCATTCAGTTTAAGTATCCGCCTGTCAAATGTTGCAAGAAAAGGTGTTTGTGAGCTTTCCTCCGACATGGTAAGAATTGAGGGAATTTTATTATTAAACGAATATTTACCGGTCTCCAGGTCAGTAACCGAAACCTGGCTGCGGGGCAAAACAGGAAGAATGCTTATCCATCTGTTGGGGATTGATGATAAAACCCATAATTTACTATCAGAAACAAAAAGCTGGTTTATATACGTATAGTCCTTCTCTTCAAGATAGTTCTCCGGAATTTCCTCCTTTTTACATGATCCTGGCAGGATGCATACTATACCGATGATCAAAATTGAGGCTATTTTTGAGGCACTTTTCATAGATCGGTAAAATCTCTGATATTTCAATAATTATTCAATACCCGGACCAGATAATGCATAGATATTGCCGCAAATTGTGTACCAACATTATTCTTTAAACAATATCTGTTGCACAATAAATGATCTGCCGGCTAAGGGCGAAGGGCAAAGGGCGGAG
>CAZGGZ010000012.1:31829-35909 GCA_964525415.1 uncultured Rikenellaceae bacterium
ATCCATGCTAAAACATAATTTGTTTAGATGCTAAACAATTATGCCGGAGAGAGTGAACAGAAGGCAATACAGAAAACCGTACCTCATTATGAATTAATTGATTAATTGATAATATAAACTATGCGGTAAATAAACTTATTTAAATTTGCAGTGTTATATTCTTATTTCAATAAAACGCATTATAATCTATAGCCGCTTATGAGTGAACTTATCAATAATTCAGCAGAGAGGAAAGCGAAACTTAAGAAGCTGATCCTTAAACTCCATTCCGGCGAGACTGAAGATGCCGTGAGGAAGGAATTACTTGAAACCTTAAGCCAAATACCTTACGGAGAGGTGGTCGAGGTTGAACAGGAACTTATAAGTGAAGGACTCCCTGAATCGGAAGTCCTTAAGCTGTGCGATGCCCATTCAGCAGTGCTTGAAGGGAAGATCGATCTGAGCAGCTCAAAGAAGGTACCTGATGGTCATCCTGTGGATGTGATGAAAAAGGAGAATGCGGAAATAAAAAAGGTGACATCACAGATCTCGCAGTTAATTATGACTATTGATTTTGACAGGAATATTGATCTGAAAGAGAATGTGCTTAAACTTCACAGCTTATTTAACAGCCTGTGGGATGTCGATAAGCATTACCAGAGAAAAGAATACCTGTTATTCCCGTATCTTGAAAAACAGGGGATTACAGGACCTCCCAAGGTTATGTGGGGCAAGCATGATGAGATAAGGGAGCTCATCAAGGGAAGCATCGAAATACTTAAAACTGATAAATTAACAAGGGAGGATCTTCTGGCTTCGTCAGAAATAATATTATTGCCTGCAATCAAAGGTGTCAATGAGATGATACCCAAGGAAGAGGAGATACTTTTCCCGATGGCTCTTGACAAACTTACAGAACAGGACTGGTATAACATCAGCAGGCAATCGCTCGAAATAGGCTTCTGCCTTTATGATCCGGAAAACGACTGGAAGCCTTCATGGGTGAATGAAGAATCGCTGAGCGGGATGCAAACCGCCGGCGGCAATATTCAGCTTCCTTCAGGCAGCTTTTCAGTTGAAGAGCTGATGGCTGTGCTGAATACATTGCCGGTGGATATAACGTTTGTGGATAGGAACGATAAAGTGAAATACTTTTCACAGAGCGCTGAGAGGATCTTTCAGAGAAACCGGGCTATCCTCAACCGTGATGTCAGGCATTGCCACCCGCCGGCAAGCGCTCATATTGTTGACAAGATAATTGAAGACTTCAAAAACGGCCGTCAGAACCGCGCCCCATTCTGGATTAATATGGGCGGCAGGCTGATTCACATTGAATACTTTGCTCTCAGGGATGACAAAGGCAATTACCTCGGAACACTGGAAGTATCACATAATGTTTCAGTTTACAGGGAGCTTGAGGGGGAACAAAGGATATTATCTTATAAATGAACAGATGGAAAATAAACTTATCATAACACCAAAGACAAAGGTATTGCAGCTTATTGAGGCATACCCTGAACTTGAGGAGTTCCTTATCAGCAAGGTGCCTGCTTTTGAAAAGCTTAAAAATCCGCTGCTCAGAAAGACAGTTGCAAAGATTGCTACTCTTCAGCAGGCGGCGGCGATAGGCAATATTGCAGTCGGGGATCTGATAAACCTGCTCCGCAACAAGATTGGTCAGGATCTGATTTCAGATACGACGATCAATGAATACAGAACTGCAAAACCGTTCTGGTTTGATGAAAATCTGATCAGGCACGAATTTGATGCAAGGGAAATGCTTGCAGCTGGCGAACAGCCGATTAACCAGGTAATGGCTGACCTGAATAGACTGGAGAACAGGACAATCTATAAGCTTATTGCACCATTCCTGCCTGCGCCGTTGATTGATAAAGCATCAAGCCTGGGAATAGACCACTGGCTGAAAAAGGAAAAAGAAGATCTGTTTTTTGTTTACTTTTTCAAGGAATAGAAGAGAAGCAGGTAATGATTAATTTATTATTGTCATTTCTTTCAGCAGATACCCTGCTCCTGCATACTTATCAATAATAAACAATGCAAACCTGATATCGAGGCTGATATTGCGGCTCTGGTCAGGGTTAAAATCCATATCGCTTGCTACACCTTCCCATGCCCTGTCGAAATTGATGCCGATCAGGTGTCCGTCGGCATTGATAACGGGGCTTCCTGAATTGCCTCCCGCGGTATGGCAATTGGCGATAAAACATACCGGAACCTCTCCATTCTGAGTGTAACTGCCAAAATCCCTGTCATTATATAATTGCTTCAGCTTATCAGGAACATCATAATCATAGATTTCAGGATTATCCTTCTCCATGATGCCTTTCAAAGTACTGTAGTGTCTGAAGTAAACAGCATCTCCTGAAAGATACCCCTGCACGGTGCCATACGCGACACGAAGAGTTGAATTTGCATCGGGATAAAACACCCGTTCCTTGTCAAACTCCATCTGCAGTGTCATGTAGTTTTTGTTAAGCCTCTGAATTTCAGATGATATACGGTTCAGCTCTCCTCTCACATTCGCAGCCAGGAATTCACTTACACTTTTTGCAAGCAGGTAAAAGGGATCTTTATTGAGCTTTGTGAGACTGCTATTATTAAAACCATTAAGAAATGCATTGAACCTGGCTTCGTCAGTAAAAACTGTCCTGCCGTACATTTTATTTGCAAACGAACGGAAGTCTCCCTTGCATGCATTTTTAATTCTGGTATATTCAGGCGCCTGCCATTTCTCATCCAGGTTTTCGCCGTACATGCCCATTACTGCTTCAAAGAGCTTCTTGTCAGTTTCAATATTGTAATTTTTGAAAAATCCTTTGGTCGTATTAATCAGCTCATTTTTTGCGACTTCTATTTTCTCAGAAACCGGATCGGAAGCATACAATCCTGTAAAAGCCATCATGTACCTTGCAAATCCCACAGCCTCAGCGCCGCTGCTGAAAAAGGCATCATTTGTATAGCTACTGACCAGGCTGTAATCCTTCAGCTGTGAATACAATTCCTTATACCCGGGCAATATATGTCCATACTTTGCTTTCCTTGTTTCATCCGTATTTATCCATTCTGTAAGCTTCTTCTCATATTCCTGCTTCTTCCCTACCGTATTCATCCTTTCAAGTCCCTGGTTTTCTCCTATCCATTTCTTCCAGGCATTGGCTATCCCGGATTTCTTTGCAGAATACTGCAATCTAATGAGGGGATCGGTATTCATTGACTCTTCCATTATCTCTATCTTTCTTGTTCTGATGGCGATCATCTCAGGATTAATATGATCCTTGACCATTTCGATATGATATGACGGTACATATTCAGAAGATGAACCGGGGTAACCGAATACCATTGTAAAGTCGCCCTCGTTGACACCTTTGAGTGAAACAGGGAAATGGTACAGCGGCTTGTAGGGTTTGTTCTCCTTTGAAAACAGTGCAGGTTTGTTGTCATTGTTCGCATAAATACGGAATAGTGAAAAATCTCCTGTATGCCTTGGCCATACCCAGTTGTCTGTCTCTCCTCCGAATTTTCCGATTGCTGAAGGAGGCGCTCCTACCAGTCTTACATCATTGAATGTTTCATTTACCAGCAGGAAATACTGGTTGCCCATATAAAAAGGTCTGATGCTGGCAGTATATCCGGTTCCCTCAATGGCGCTTTTTCTTATCCCTTCAGAATTTAAGTTTATGAGTTCTTCTCTTTTAGCGTCATCCATGCCTTCAGTTACGCCCTGCAGTACCTTTTCTGTAACGTCCTCCATCCTTTTCAGGAAGGTAACGAACAGTCCGGGGCATGGCAGTTCTTCGTCATGTGACATTGCCCAGAAGCCGTTTGTAAGGTAATCATGTTCAAGTGAAGAGAGAGATTGTATCCTTCCATATCCGCAATGATGGTTGGTGATCAGCAATCCGTCAGGAGAAATCAGTTCTCCTGTACAGCCTCCCCCGAAAGAGACAACCGCATCCTTCATGCATGCTTTATTAACACTGTAAATATCTTCAGCAGTCAGCCTGAATCCCTTTTCCTGCATGAGCTTAATGTTGTATTTCTCGATCAGCATGGGGATCCACATGCCCTCATCGGGAACTG
>CAZGGZ010000012.1:36009-52175 GCA_964525415.1 uncultured Rikenellaceae bacterium
AGTCCCACAACATTGGAATATGATCCTTCAATGCGGCTGCAGGCTGCCAGCCCTATCCATTCCTGGATACCATAGGCTCCTGCTTTATCATAAGGCTTAAACTGCTCAATGTAATAGTTTATCTCTTCCTCCGAGAGCTTCTCAAATGTAACCTTTGTTGAAACAGAAAATGTTTTCTCTTTCGATCCTGAAAGAAGAGCAACTCCTGTTATCACCTCATGTGTATTGTCAGAAAGATCCCTGATCATCTGTTTTGCTTCCTCTTTTCCTGCAGGTTTCCCGAGCACCTTACCTTTGCACCATACAATTGTGTCAGCTGTTATAACTATCTCATTATCTGAAATCTCATTTCTGAACAGCTTTGCCTTTCCGCGGGCAAGGTATACAGCGATCTCCTCCCCTTTGAGGTCAGCGGGGTAATCTTCGGGATAATCCCTGATTATCACATCGAATTTTAAACCCAGCTGTCTGAGCAGCTGCTGACGTCGCGGTGAACGGGATGCCAGAATGATCCTGTATTTATTCAGGCTTTCAGTAATCATTTCAGATAAGGCTCCAGGTAATTATTGCCTTTACAACCAGTGAATAGAGTATCCCTGTAAGCATAACGACCTTCATGATGTTGCTTGCGCTGTGGATCTGCTTCTTGTTCTTGCTGATAACTATCTGGTATATGATGTAAAGGAGAGGCAGAACGATAAATGCTGAAAGAAAGGTCAGTGTTATTTTATCATTGATAAACAAAGCCCATACCCCGTAAAGCAAACCTATTGTAATGACAATAAGGCTGGTGACAACAACCTTTGAAGCAGGAATTCCCATTACAACCGGCATCGTGTTCCTTCCATAAGTGAGGTCGCCCTCAAAGTCCTCAATATCCTTAATTATTTCCCTTGCGAGTGTAGTGAGAAAGGCAAAAAGAGAAAAGCCGCCTATCCAGTAAAACAGGAAGCTGAGATCCGGCACTTCAGTTGCGTTTACTGCATAGTGCCTGTAAAGGAAAGGCCATTCATACATTATAACCAGGAAGGGTACCATAGCTGTAAGGAGAGCGACAATAATGTTCCCTATAAGAAATTGTCTTTTATAGCTTGCCGAATAGAAATAAAGCAAGCCTGATACGAGCAGGAACAGGAGTCCCATCCACAGGTATCCTGCTTTTGCTGAAATGAAGACTCCTGCAGCAACACCTGCGATATTGAAAATGTTGTGCCACATCATAGCCATCCGCCTTGGTATCTTTGTTCCTACGATTACCTTTCCCCTGTTTATCAGGTCGGTCCTTATATCGAAATAGTCATTTATGACATAGCCTCCTGCAGTAATAAAGACTGTGGCAGCTACAAGCAGAATAAAATAATACCAGGGAAACTGAAGTGTCATGGGAATTCCTTCCCCGGTCCCGCTCAATGGGATGACCTTTACCTTTCCGAGCAGGGGTGCAATTACAGCATATCTCATCAGTACCATTGTGAGTATCACAATGAGCAGGTTGGGCCATCTTATGAGTTTCAGGAACTCTTTCATATTACCATGTAAAAGCTTCAGGGTCCATCCAGTTGTTATGAAGACGCAGCACCTGTTCAACCACATCCCTGACACATCCTTCTCCGCCTCTTCTGTCAGAGATATAGCAGGCAATCTGTTTTATTTCACTGTCTGCATCGGAAGGGCAAACGGGTACACCTGCATGCTTCATAACATCAAAATCAGGAATATCATCACCCATGAACAGAATATCGGCATCGCTCAGATTATATTTCTTCTTGAAGCTATTGTAATGCTCCAGCTTCGTTTTGCTGTTCAGGTAAATATCGGTTATCCCCAGCAGCTTGAGTCTCTTCATATACTCCCTTGCATTGCTGCCCGTAATAATCCCTATATGATAGCCTTTCTTCACTGCAAGCTGCAACGCATATCCGTCCCTGAGATTTACGGTCCGGTTAGGAATACCAAAGGAATTAAGATTAATAGTCTGAAGTGACAGAACACCATCGATATCAAAAATAAAAGCCTTTACCCTTGCCAGTTCCTCCTTGAAGTTTGCCATTACCGGATCTTTTTATAATGATGTATTATTGATTCAGTCACCACCCTGTACACTTTCTGCAATTCAGGTGAGAAAGATAATAAATCCAGATGTTTTCCAATAGTGTTCTGATCATTTCTGACGGCAGGTCCGGTTTGTGAGTTATCAGGTCCCTTCTCCAGCGCTTTGGATATTGTTTCCCTGATTAGCGGTTCAAGAACTTCGAAAGAGAATCCGGCTTTTAAAGCTATTTCCTTTCCTGCAGTAAGCATATGGTTGGTGAAATTGCATGCATATACTGCTGCCAGGTGAAGCATTTTTCTGTGTTCGGCATCAACAGTATAAACTTTCCCTCCCAGTTTTTCCGCAAGTCCTTTAAGTATTCCTGATGTCTTCATGTCAGAGGCTTCAATAAAAAAAGGCAGATCCCTGAAACTGATCTTTCTTTCTCGTGAAAAGGTCTGTAAAGGATAAAAGACACCCTTATGTCCTATGGTTTCAGGAAACATGTCAATGCCGAAACTGCCTGCTGTGTGAGCTACCCGTGCAGTACCGGGACACCTGATATTTTTCAGCACTTCCGTCAATCTGTGATCGGGGACAGCTACAATTATTATATCAACCGGTTCATAAAAGACAAGATCGGATGACCATGAAGCTTTACATTTACCAGCCAGTGATTTCCCGTTCTTTGCGGTTTCAGATACTATCTGACGGATAGTGATGCCCGAACAATGCATTTCCATGCATAGAGCTCCGGCTACCCTGCCTGCACCTGCAAATGATACATTATAATGTGCCATGGGAGGTTTTACTTTTTCCCGTATAAACTGGATTTCATTCCGGTGACCTGGATATTATAGATCTTATAATATGAGTAGTAATAGGAATTACTGCTGTTCATCATATAAGTGCAGTCCCAGAAAACATCACCAGAGACCTTTATTTCATTCTGTTTGCTAAGGTCGAGGTAGGTCTGGTACATTTCGGTGGGATTGCAGAAATGGTAATAATCGTAAGCCATGCCATTGTATATTGCAAAAGAGGCTGTTGCACCGTTTGGACCGTAACTTATTGAAGAATAATTCATTATTTCATCGGTGATCGTAAAGAGGACATCTTTTCCGCAGCCGCATTTTGCTTGTTTCTTGCAGCCGTTAAATGCAAAGACAGGCAGCAGGATGATTGCAGCGACAATGATCTTCCGGATAATATATGAATTCATCTCTTTCACGTTTCTTATATAACACGCAAAGTAAGTTTATATTTCAATGATAACAAAAAATTAAGCCGCCTGAAACAAATTCAGACGGCTTTTAATCAGAGTTATGGCTGATTCAGGCCTGGGCGGTCGGTCCGCCGAAACTAAGCGGCATAACCGGCCCTGACCCTTTTACTTCTTTAATATGTCCATGAACCGACTCATATTTTGCAATATTATCCTGCAGAGCAGCCACAAGACGCTTTGCATGTTCCGGAGTAAGAATGATCCTGGATTTTACCTGGGCTTTCGGGATGCCTGGCATTATCCTCACAAAGTCAACTACAAATTCTGAAGCTGAATGTGTTATAACCGCAAGGTTTGAATAGATGCCCTGTGCGATCTCTTCATTCAGTTCAATACTGATCTGGTTCTGTTCCTTTTGATCCGGCATATCTTTACTTTTTTGTTTCACTCACTGTTTCAACTTCAGGCTCCTGTTCAGTGCCCACGAGGTTTTCATATTCCTCAAGCGATCCTACAATAATGCTGTTATAATCTCGCTGACCTGTACCTGCCGGGATGAGATGTCCGACGATAACGTTTTCCTTCAGTCCTTCAAGCCTATCGACCTTGCCGAGTATTGCAGCTTCATTCAGCACCTTTGTGGTTTCCTGGAATGATGCTGCCGAGAAGAAACTGTTGGTCTGAAGTGCTGCACGCGTTATACCCTGCAGAACCTGGCTTGATGTTGCAGGGATGGCATCCCTTGCTTCAACAACCTTCAGGTCCTTACGCTTCAGAACAGAGTTCTCATCTCTCAGCTTGCGGGCTGTTACTATCATCCCGGGCTTATGCGTCTGCGAGTCTCCCGCATCAAGGATGTATTTCTTACCATAGATCCAGTCATTTTCATCCATGAACTCAAGTTTGTCTACAATCTGACGCTCAAGGAATTTTGTATCACCCGGATCAACGATCTCAACTTTACGCATCATCTGACGAACTATGATCTCAAAATGCTTGTCGTTGATCTTGACACCCTGGAGTCTGTAAACTTCCTGTATTTCATTTACAATATACTCCTGTACCTTTGTCGGCCCCTTTATTGAAAGGATATCCGAAGGTGTAATAGCTCCGTCGGAGAGAGCAATACCTGCCTTCACATAATCATTTTCCTGGACAAGTATCTGCTTTGAAAGGGGAACAAGGTATTTCTTCACCTCATCGGATTTTGATTTGATTGAAATTTCCCTGTTGCCTCTCTTGATCTTTCCGAAAGTCACTTCACCATCAATCTCTGATACAATGGCCGGATTGGATGGATTACGGGCTTCAAATAATTCTGTAACCCTGGGAAGACCACCTGTTATATCACCTGACTTTCCTACTGCCCGCGGTATTTTGGCAAGTATATCACCAGCCTCAACCGTCTTGTTTGCTTCTGCAACAAGGTGAGATCCCACAGGCAGGTTGTACATCCTGAGCTCATCACCTCCCTTGGCTGCCATTATCTTAATTGCCGGGTTCTTTGTCTTATCCCTGCTCTCAATTATTACCTTCTCCTTGAAGCCTGTCTGCTCGTCTGATTCTTCACGAAAGGTAACACCTTCTATAAGGTAGTCAAATGCGACCTTCCCTCCTACTTCTGAAATAATAACTGCATTGAAAGGATCCCATTCACAAATAAGCTTACCCTTTTCAACTTCCTGGTTAGGTTTAACATAAAGCTTTGAACCATAAGGAATTGTATGAGTTGTCAATGCAATTCCTGTCTTCTTGTCGATGATCCTCAGTTCAGCCAGACGCCCGATTACTATATCGATGTTGCCCTTATCCGGATCCTTCTTGGGAACGGCTCTCAGTTCTTCAATTTCTGCAATACCTGCATAGCGGGCAACAAGGCGTGATTCAGTAGTTATATTTGAAGCGGTACCCCCTACGTGGAAAGTACGGAGTGTCAGCTGCGTGCCTGGTTCGCCGATACTCTGTGCAGCAATAACGCCAACGGCTTCACCTTTCTGCACCATCAGACCTGTAGCCAGGTTACGTCCATAGCATTTAGCACAAACACCTTTTTTCGATTCGCAGGTAAGCACCGAACGTATTTCAACCTGTTCAATGGGTGAATCCTCAATTTTCCTGGCAAGATCTTCAGTAAGCTCCTGTCCGGCTTCAACGATTAGTTCTCCTGTCAGAGGATGGAAAACATCATGAACAGTGGTACGTCCAAGTATCCTTTCATAGAGTGATTCAACGACCTCTTCGTTCTTCTTTATTGCTGTTGCCACCAGCCCCCTGAGCGTTCCGCAGTCTTCTTCATTGATGATGACATCCTGTGACACGTCAACCAGACGGCGTGTAAGATAACCGGCATCAGCAGTCTTCAATGCTGTATCTGCCAGACCTTTACGGGCACCGTGTGTTGAAATGAAGTACTCAAGAACGGATAGTCCTTCCTTGAAGTTTGAAAGGATAGGATTTTCAATGATCTCAGAGCCTGTAGCCCCTGATTTCTGAGGTTTTGCCATAAGTCCCCTCATTCCTGAGAGCTGTCGTATCTGTTCTTTCGAACCCCTTGCTCCGGAGTCGAGCATCATGTAAACCGAATTGAATCCCTGCTTGTCGTTTGAAAGCTGTTTCATGAGGGACTGAGTGAGCCTGGCGTTTACGTGTGTCCAGATATCTATGATCTGGTTATAGCGTTCATTATTCGTTATGAAACCCATGCTGTAGTTATTCAGCACTTCTTCCACCTGGTCATATCCCTCGGTAACGAATTTTGTTTTTTCTTCAGGGATTATAACATCATCAAGGTTGAATGACAAACCTCCCTTGAAGGCTGAAAAGAATCCAAGGTTCTTTATAGCATCAAGGAAATCGGCAGTCTTTGCCATTCCCGCAAGCTTCAGGACGCGGCCGATGATATCCCTGAGGGATTTCTTTGTAAGAAGCTCATTAATAAAGCCAACCTCTTCAGGCACATACTGGTTAAAGAGCACCCTTCCTGCCGTAGTTTCAACTATATGATGGACCATTTCGCCATCAACCCTGTCCAGAACCTTGACCCTGATAATTGCATGAAGGTCGATCTTACCTTCATTATGAGCTATTGTCACCTCCCCGGGTGAATAGAATGTAAGTCCTTCTCCCCTGACTTTTTCCGTTTCGGTACTCTTCTTGCCTTTTGTCATATAATAGAGACCAAGCACCATGTCCTGCGACGGAACAGTGATCGGCGCTCCGTTTGCAGGATTAAGGATATTATGGGAAGCCAGCATAAGCATCTGTGCCTCGAGGACAGCTCCGTTACCGAGAGGCAGGTGAACTGCCATCTGGTCGCCGTCAAAGTCAGCGTTGAAAGCTGTGCATACAAGCGGATGCAGCTGGATTGCCTTACCTTCAATAAGTTTCGGCTGGAAAGCCTGAATACCAAGCCTGTGAAGTGTCGGCGCACGGTTCAGCAGAACCGGGTGACCCTTCAGTACATTTTCAAGAATATCCCATACCACAGGATCTTTCCTGTCAACAATCTTCTTGGCTGATTTTACTGTCTTCACAATTCCTCGCTCAATAAGCTTGCGGATAATGAAAGGTTTGTAAAGCTCGGCAGCCATATCTTTAGGAAGCCCGCATTCATGCAGGTTAAGCTCGGGACCAACGACGATTACTGAACGTGCAGAGTAGTCAACTCTTTTTCCGAGAAGGTTCTGGCGAAATCTTCCCTGTTTTCCTTTCAGGCTGTCGCTTAATGATTTAAGAGGCCTGTTGGCATCGGTCTTAACTGCATTGGCTTTCCTTGAATTATCGAAAAGCGAATCGACTGCTTCCTGGAGCATTCTTTTTTCATTCCTGAGAATAACCTCAGGAGCTTTGATCTCTATAAGTCTCTTAAGACGGTTGTTCCGGATTATCACTCGCCTGTAAAGGTCGTTCAGGTCGCTTGTGGCAAAACGTCCGCCATCAAGCGGAACAAGAGGACGCAGCTCAGGCGGAATAACCGGGACCACTTTGATTATCATCCATTCCGGCTTGTTGACATGCTTTGAGTCCCTGAAAGCTTCAACAACCTGCAGACGCTTCAGGGCTTCATTCTTGCGCTGCTGTGAAGTTTCGGTATTTGCCCTGTGACGGAGAGTATATGACATCTCATCCAGGTCAAGGCGGCTCAGAAGCTTGTATAAAGCCTCAGCTCCCATGTCAGCAACAAACTTGTCCGGGTGATTTTCTTCAAGATACTGGTTTTCCTTTGGCAGAGACTCGAGGATTTCTATATACTCCTCTTCAGTCAGGAAGTCAAGAGCTTTTACTCCATCTGCAGCCTTGATACCCGCATTTACCACCACGTATCTTTCATAATAGATTATTGAATCGAGCTTCTTTGTGGGGAGCCCGAGAAGATAACCTATCTTGTTGGGCAGCGAGCGGAAGTACCAGATATGCGCAACAGGAACAACAAGTGAGATATGTCCCATCCTTTCACGGCGCACCTTCTTTTCAGTTACTTCAACACCGCAGCGGTCGCAGACGATGCCCTTGTAACGTATCCGTTTATATTTCCCGCAATGACATTCATAATCCTTTACCGGACCAAATATCCTTTCGCAGAACAATCCGTCCCGTTCGGGCTTGTAGGTTCGGTAGTTGATCGTCTCAGGCTTCAGCACCTCACCGCTCGAACGATCAAGTATCTCTTCAGGTGATGCAAGTCCTATTGAGATCTTTGAGTAACTTGTCTTTGCTTTGTTATCTCTTCTGAATGACATATATTGAATTTTTTTTATTAATCAAGAATAACACTCAATCCAAGACCTCTGAGCTCGTGCAGCAGCACGTTGAGCGACTCAGGTATACCCGGCAAAGGCATCGGTTCTCCTTTGACGATTGATTCATAGGCTTTTGCACGGCCAATGACATCATCAGATTTTATGGTAAGTATTTCCTGCAGGATATGTGCAGCCCCGAAAGCCTCGAGCGCCCATACTTCCATTTCTCCGAAACGCTGTCCTCCAAACTGTGCCTTACCGCCGAGAGGCTGCTGGGTGATAAGTGAATAGGGACCTATTGAGCGGGCGTGCATCTTGTCGTCAACCATATGACCAAGCTTGAGCATATAGATAACTCCGACAGTTGCTGGCTGGTCAAATTTCTCGCCGGTGCCTCCGTCATAAAGGAAAGTCTTGCCATATTTCGGAAGATCTGCCTTGTCGGTGTATTCAGTTATCTGATCGATGGTGGCACCGTCAAAGATCGGAGTTGAGAACTTGAGACCCAGCTCTTTGCCTGCCCAGCCGAGAACAGTTTCATAGATCTGCCCGAGGTTCATCCTTGAAGGAACGCCCAGCGGGTTAAGAACTATGTCAACCGGAGTTCCATCCTCAAGGAAAGGCATATCTTCCTGGCGGACTATCTTGGCAACAATACCCTTGTTGCCGTGTCTTCCTGCCATTTTATCACCAACCTTAACCTTGCGCTTCTTGGCAATGTAGACTTTTGCCAGGCGCACAATGCCTGCAGGCAGCTCATCGCCAATAGTGATATTGTATTTGTTACGCTTATATACTCCGTCAATCTCCTTATACTTAATAATATAATTGTGAAGGAGCTGCTTTATCTGGTCGTTCTTTTTCTTATCTGTGGTCCATTTGTTGGGATTGACATTGAGGAAATCCACATCCTGAAGCTGCTTAAGGGTGAATTTGCTTCCTTTTGGTATTACATCCACATTAAGATAATCCTTTACACCCTGTGATGTTTTTCCGTTCACAAGGATGAAAAGCTTGTCAATAAGTCTTGATTTCAGGTCGTTGACACTCTTGGTGAATTCATGCTCGATCTTTTCAAGCATCGGTTTTTCAACAGCTTTGGCTTTCCTGTCCTTGATAGCCCTGGTGAAGAGCTTCTTGTCAATTACCACGCCTTCGAGTGAAGGACCTGCCTTCAGTGAAGCATCTTTTACATCGCCTGCCTTATCACCGAAAATGGCTCGCAGAAGCTTTTCCTCAGGTGAAGGATCCGATTCTCCTTTAGGAGTGATCTTACCTATTAATATATCACCCGGCCTGATATGCGCTCCGATCCTGATAAGTCCATTTTCGTCAAGGTTTTTCGTTGCTTCCTCGCTTACATTTGGAATATCAGAAGTGAGTTCCTCAAGACCCCGTTTGGTATCGCGCACCTCAAGAAGATATTCATCAATATGTACTGATGTGAACATATCTTCCTCTACAACCTTCTCGGAAATCACTATCGCATCCTCAAAGTTATAGCCTTTCCATGGCATGAACGCCACCTTAAGGTTCCTTCCGAGGGCAAGTTCACCATGCTTTGTCCCATAGCCTTCAGTAAGGACCTGTCCCTTCCTGACTTTTTCGCCTTTCTTTACAACAGGAATCAGGTTAATACATGTGTTCTGATTTGTCTTCTTGTATTTCGGAAGTCTGTATTTCTTTATATCATCATCAAAGCTTACAAATTTCTCTTCATCGCTTCTTGTATACCTGATTACGATTTCGTTGGCATCCACATATTCCACAACGCCGTCGCCTTCTGCAACAAAAAGTATACGGCTGTCCTTAATTACCTGAGTCTCAAGACCTGTGCCTACAATAGAAGCTTCCGGATTGATAAGAGGCACAGCCTGGCGCATCATGTTTGATCCCATGAGCGCCCTGTTGGCGTCATCATGTTCCAGGAACGGGATAAGAGATGCTGCTATGGATGCAATCTGGTTCGGGGCAACGTCCATAAAGTCGATTTTCGATACCTCTTCAAAAGGATAGTCGGCTTCATATCTGCATTTTGCCCTGGAATCTTCAAAATGTCCGTCTTTCTGAAGCGGAGCATTTGCCTGGGCTATCATCTTCTCTTCCTCCTCCTCGGCGCTCATCCATACTATTCCGTCCTTGCCGAAGTCAACCTGTGAATTATGCACTTTACGGTAGGGTGTTTCAATGAAGCCAAGGTCATTGATCTTGGCGAAAACGCAGAGAGATGAAATAAGTCCGATGTTCGGGCCTTCAGGGGTTTCTATCGGGCACAGACGGCCATAGTGCGTGTAGTGAACGTCCCTGACCTCAAAGCCTGCTCTTTCGCGTGAAAGACCGCCGGGTCCAAGGGCTGACATACGACGCTTATGAGTCATTTCAGCCAGCGGATTGGTCTGGTCCATGAACTGCGAAAGCTGGTTTGTTCCGAAGAACGAGTTGATGACCGATGAAAGGGTTTTTGAGTTAATAAGGTCGACCGGTGTAAATACCTCGTTATCCCTCACATTCATCCTCTCCCTTATTGTACGGGCCATGCGGGCGAGTCCCACTCCGAACTGGGCATAAAGCTGTTCACCGACGGTGCGGACTCTCCTGTTGCTAAGGTGGTCAATATCGTCAATATCGGTCTTTGAATTGATAAGCTCAATGAGATACTCAATGATCTTTATGATATCTTCCCTTGTAAGGATTTTTACATTAATATCTGTGTTAAGACCCAGTTTTTTGTTGATCCTGTAACGGCCAACCTCACCGAGATCATATCTCTTGTCGGAGAAAAAGAGTTTGTCAATAACATCGCGTGCTGTAGCCTCATCCGGCGGTTCAGCATTTCTCAGCTGACGGTAGATATAGATAACTGCTTCCTTCTCGGAGTTGCAGGGATCTTTCTGAAGTGTATTATATATTATGGCGTAATCCGACAGGGTTGAATCGTCCTTATGAAGAAGTATTGTTTTAGTACCTGAATCAACGATGAGATCGACATGTTCAGGTTCTATTGCGGTTTCCCTGTCGAGGATAACCTCATTTCTTTCTATTGAAACGACCTCGCCGGTATCCTCATCCACGAAGTCCTCGACCCATGTCTTAAGCACCCTGGCAGCCAGTTTGCGGCCTACAAGTTTCTTGACGTTTGTCTTGGAGACTTTATGTTCCTCAGCAAGGTTGAAGATCTCAAGGATCTCCTTGTCGCTTTCGAATCCGATAGCACGGAGCAGAGTTGTCACGGGCAGTTTTTTCTTCCTGTCGATATAGGCATACATCACATTATTGATGTCAGTTGCAAACTCGATCCATGATCCCTTGAAAGGTATTATCCTTGCTGAATAGAGTTTTGTGCCGTTTGCGTGGATGCTTTGTCCGAAGAATACGCCCGGTGATCTGTGTAACTGCGATACCACTACCCTTTCTGCACCGTTGATCACGAAAGTAGCCCGTTCAGTCATATAAGGGACTGTTCCGAGGTAAACATCCTGAATGACAGTATCGAAATCCTCATGTTCAGGATCGGTGCAGTAAAGCTTCAGCTTTGCCTTAAGCGGCACGCTGAAAGTCAGTCCGCGTTCGATGCATTCATCGATTGTGTACCGCGGAGGGTCGATGTAATAATCCAGGAATTCCAGGACGAAGTTGTTCCTGGTATCGGTTATCGGGAAGTTTTCAGTGAAGACTTTATAGAGTCCTTCCTTTTTCCTGTTCTCGGGGGTTGTCCCAAGCTGGAAGAACTCACCAAATGATTTTAACTGAACTTCCAGAAAATCAGGATAATCCAACTGGATTTTCCTGGATGCAAAATTAATTCTGTCGGTATTTTTTGGTGACATTTTTCAAGGATTAAGTGAACTTATGTTTTAAATAACAGAAGGTCTGGTTCCGCGCTGGCGGAACCAAACCTAAACCCATCTATGTGGTATAAATTATTTAAGTTCAACTTCAGCTCCTGCGTCTACTAATTGGTTTTTAATTGCTTCAGCTTCATCTTTTGACACACCTTCCTTAACAGGACCCGGAGCAGCGTCAACTACTGCTTTTGCTTCCTTAAGGCCAAGTCCGGTGATGTCTTTAACCAGTTTAACAATCTGTAATTTCTGTCCTCCCGCGTTTTTAAGAATGACATCGAATGTTGTCTTCTCTATAGCAGCAGGTGCTGCGCCTCCGGCAGCAGGTCCAGCCACAGCAACTGCTGCAGCAGCCGGTTCAATACTGTACTCTTCTTTAAGTATTTTTGCCAGTTCGCTTACTTCTTTTACTGACAGGTTAACCAGTTCTTCTGCAAATTTCTTCAGATCTGCCATTTTTATAAATTTTAATTTGATTATACTTTAATTAATTCTCTTTTTTTAACAGTGTCTCCAGAACACCATGAATTTTATTTCCTCCTGATTGTAAAGCCGATATAACGTTCTTCGCAGGTGACTGGAGTATTAGAATGATATCTCCGATCAGTTCCTGTTTTGTCTTAATGGAGATAAGTGCATCGAGCATGTTATCTCCCACATAAACTGACTCCTGAACGTATGCGGCCTTAAGAACAGGCTTATCATGCTGCTTACGGAACTCCTTTATAAGTTTTGCAGGACTATTCCCGTTTTGAGTAAACATGATGGATGTCGTACCCTTGAGAACCGGATAGAGTTCTTCAAAGTTAATGCCGGACTGTTCAAGAGCTCTTTTGAGAAGAGTGTTCTTTACCACGACGAGTTTGACGTCATTTTCAAAACATTTTCTTCTCAGGGCGCTTGTATCAGCGGCATTCAGTTCTGCAGTATCAGTCAGATAAAAGTGGCTGTACTCTTTCAATCTTTCAGCTAAGCTGTCTATGATAGCATTTTTTTCTTCCCGTCTCATAATTTCTTTCCGAGTTTAAAGATTCATTACTCATCAAGACCCTTTGGATCGATTTTGATGCCCGGGCTCATTGTGCTTGAAAGGAAAAGGCTACGAATGTAGGTTCCTTTTGCTGCAGCCGGTTTAAGTTTGTTTACCATTGAGATAAACTCCTTTGCATTTTCAGCGATCTTGTTAGGTTCAAATGAGACTTTCCCTACAGAGGCATGGATGATTCCGCTTTTGTCAACCTTGAAATCAATTTTGCCCTGCTTCACTTCTTTAACAGCTTTCCCGATTTCCATTGTAACAGTACCACTTTTCGGGTTCGGCATCAGTCCGCGCGGACCGAGTATCCGACCTAACTGACCTACTTTTCCCATCACGGATGGCATGGTTATTATCACATCCATATCGGTCCAACCTCCTTTGATCTTTTCCACGTATTCATCAAGACCAACGTAATCGGCTCCTGCTTCCCTGGCTTCTGCTTCCTTATCGGGAGTGCATAGTACAAGGACGCGAGTCGCTTTTCCTGTTCCATGAGGAAGGGAAACAACGCCGCGAACCATCTGGTTGGATTTTCTCGGATCGATACCTAACCTTACATCCAGGTCGATAGAAGCATCGAATTTGGTCTTGGTCATTTCCTTGACCAGCACAGATGCTTCCTTCAACGTATAAAGCCTGTTCTCTTCCAGTTTTTCAAGAGCAAGCTTACGGTTTTTGGTAAGTTTAGTCATTATTCTTCTGATTAATTATTATTCGGGGATTCACCCTTTACAGTTATCCCCATACTTCTCGCGGTTCCAGCCACCATCTTCATTGCAGACTCGATTGTAAAACAATTCAAGTCTTCCATCTTTTCCTTAGCAATTGCTTTGATCTGGGCCATGGTTACCTGTGCTACTTTCTCTCTGTTTGGCTCCTTGGAACCTTTCTTCGATTTAGCAGCTTCAAGAAGCTGAACAGCTACCGGTGGAGTTTTTGTTACAAAATCAAATGATTTGTCATCATATACTGTTATTACTACCGGTATTACTTTTCCAGCTTTATCCTGGGTCCTCGCATTGAACTGCTTGCAGAAATCCATGATATTCACACCTTTAGAACCTAAGGCAGGTCCTACAGGCGGTGATGGATTAGCTCCTCCGCCACGAATCTGTAACTTAATAAGTCCAGCTACTTCTTTTGCCATAGTTTAAAATTTGCGTGTTGATTGCGAGAATTTGACTGTCATTCAGGAAGCATTATAAATATTATGACTGTCAATATCTTCAGTTAATTTTCCTTTTCTACCTGCATAAAACTCAGCTCAAGAGGTGTTTTTCTGCCAAATATCTTGACCATTACCTTGAGCTTTTTCTTTTCTTCATTCACTTCTTCGATAATCCCTGTGAAGCTGTTGAAGGGGCCATCGATAACTTTCACGGCTTCTCCGACGAAGAACGGCACATTGAGTTCCTCGTCACTTGCATTAAGTTCATCCACCTTTCCCAGTATCCTGTTGATCTCAGCTTTTCTGAGAGGTACAGGTTCACCGTCCTGTGATCCGAGAAATCCGATCACATTGGGTACATTCCTTAACAGATGGGGTATTTCACCAACCAGTACAGCTTCAACGAGCACATATCCGGGGAAGAAGGTTCTCTCCTTGCTGATTTTTTTCCCGGACCGTATCTGATAGACTTTTTCTGTAGGGATAAGCACCTGGGAGATATACTCTCCAAGCTTAAGTCGTGTTACTTCACTGTCAATATATTCCTTGACTTTCTTTTCCTTCCCGCCTATAGCTCTCAGCACATACCACTTCTTGACATTTTCACTCATTGAAGAGATCTCCTGCTTTAGTATAATAAACCGTAAACGAATTCCATCATCTTGCTGAAGGACAAGTCCATCAGCGCGACAATAAGAGCGATTATCAGTGTTGCAACCATGACAAGCACTGCGCTGTTCTGAAGTTCGCTCCATGTTGGCCAGGTTACTTTATGTACCAGTTCGGTGAATGACTCCTTGAAATATCCTTTTATACTCATAGTTCCTAATGTTTGCACGGGAGGAGAGACTCGAACTCCCGACACCTGGTTTTGGAGACCAGTGCTCTACCAACTGAGCTACACCCGTATAGGGTAGTGCCTCATGCGGCACTACTGTTTCCAAACCGTTTACTGTAATATCTCTATAACCTGTCCGGCGCCAACTGTCCTGCCACCTTCGCGGATTGCAAAACGAAGACCCACGTTAATAGCGACAGGATAAATAAGGTCGACAGTAATTGTGACATTGTCGCCCGGCATTACCATTTCCCTGCCTTCAGGAAGAGTTATCTCTCCGGTTATATCAAGAGTCCTGATGTAGAACTGTGGACGGTATTTATTATGGAACGGTGTATGACGTCCGCCTTCTTCTTTCTTAAGGACATAAACTTCTGCCTTGATTCTTGTATGCGGGGTTATTGAACCTGGTTTGGCAAGCACCATTCCTCTTTTGATTTCTTTCTTATCAACGCCGCGGAGGAGTAGGCCTACGTTATCACCTGCTTCGCCTCTGTCGAGGATCTTGCGGAACATTTCAACACCGGTACATACGGTTTTACGTTTTTCGGTACCAAGCCCGATCATTTCCAGTTCATCACCGGTCAGGACAACTCCTGTTTCAATACGGCCTGTTGCTACAGTACCGCGGCCTGTGATCGAGAATACGTCTTCAACCGGCATCAGGAATGGTTTCTGGTTGTCGCGGGGAGGGATAGGTATATAAGTATCCACTGCGTCCATAAGTTCAACCACTTTTTCTTCCCATTTGGCTTCTCCGTGCATGGCACCGAGAGCTGAACCGCGGATCACGGGACAATTGTCTCCGTCAAATTTGTAGAAGTTAAGAAGATCTCGCACTTCCATCTCAACGAGGTCGAGAAGTTCCACATCCTCAACCATATCCACCTTATTCATGAAAACCAGAACCTGGGGAACGTTCACCTGGTGTGCAAGAAGGATATGTTCACGTGTCTGAGGCATTGGTCCGTCAGTAGCAGCAACAACAAGTATTGCACCGTCCATCTGAGCGGCGCCGGTAACCATGTTCTTAATGTAGTCAGCGTGTCCGGGGCAGTCTACGTGTGCATAGTGACGTGTAGCTGTCTGGTATTCGACGTGTGCTGTGTTGATAGTAATACCCCTTTCCTTTTCTTCGGGAGCATTATCGATTGAATCAAAATCCCTGATTTCGGAGAGTCCTTTCTTGTGAAGGACCATTGTGATTGCTGCCGTCAGGGTTGTCTTGCCATGGTCAATATGACCGATTGTACCAATATTTACATGCGGTTTCGACCTGTCAA
>CAZGGZ010000013.1:0-52165 GCA_964525415.1 uncultured Rikenellaceae bacterium
TAATCGCCAGTTGTGTCTGCCACAGCAGTAGTTTGTCCATTTGATGCCAGCGAAAGAAGCGCGGTAAAGATCCACGCAAATAATGTAATTCTAAGTGCCTCCATTGCCTGAAAAGTGTATAATCAAAATTACTAAAATGAAGGGATAATTATTGATTACAACTTCACAAACAGTTGGTATGAATTTACATATCGCGGTTTCAGATTATTCTTTTAACTTTCCAGAAAAAACACATGAGGTCATATCGTAAGGAACTATGGTTTGAAATACCTGCGCGCCGGGGCTTTGTGAATATTACCGGGCAGGTCGAAAAATGCCTGAATGAATCGGGTATCCAGGAAGGACTTATACTGGTCAATGCAATGCATATAACCGCTTCAGTCTTCATAAACGACGATGAAGCAGGGCTGCATCATGATTTTGAGGTATGGCTTGAGAAGCTTGCCCCTGAAAAACCGTACGATCAGTACCATCATAATGGATTTGAAGATAATGCCGATGCTCATATCAAGCGTACTCTGATGGGAAGAGAAGTTGTGGTGGCTGTAACTAACGGACAGATGGACTTTGGACCCTGGGAACAGATCTTCTACGGCGAATTCGACGGCAAACGCCGGAAGCGGGTTCTTGTAAAAATAATCGGAGAATAACCCCCTGCCGCTTCGCGGCTTCCCCCTGAAGGGGGACTAAAACCCGAAATATCTGATAATGAAGTATATATGTCCGGATTTATAGCCCCCCTTTAGAGCCTGTCCCGGACTGCCGAAGGCAGGTCGGGAGGGGGTGGGGGGTTGGCTTCAAACCAGCTTCATATCCTTAATGATACCTTCTATCCTCTGATCAAGAAGTTTCTCTGCCTCTTCGAAGCAGGATGCAGAATTAAGTGTAGTATTTACACTAAAATAAAACTTGATCTTAGGCTCGGTCCCTGAAGGTCTGACTGATATCTTTGAACCGTCTTCCAGGAAGAACTGGAGAACATCTGATTTTATAAGGTTTATCTTTGTCTTCTTTCCTGTCATGACGTCTGTCGATTCAAGAGTTTCGTAGTCGTTGATCTTCACTACTTTACTGCCATTGATGCTTTTTGGAGAATTATTCCTGTAGGCAACCATCATTGCTTTAATCTCGCTTGCACCTTCAGCTCCCTTTCGAACAACATTGATCAGTTTTTCCTTATAAAGTCCGTACTCAAGAAAAATATCGATCAGCATCTCATAAAGCGACTTCCCCCTGCTTTTTGCCCACGCCGCAGCCTCTGCTATCAGGGCACATGAAGCAACTGCATCCTTGTCCCTCACATAATCGCCGGGAAGAAAACCGTAGCTCTCTTCACCACCTCCGATATACTTCTCTTTTCCTTCAAGGTTCCTGATAAGCTCGGCAAAGAACTTGAAACCGGTCAGCACATTGTAGCATTTTACCTTATACCTTTCAGCGATCCTGTCCATAAGGTCAGTCGTAACAATTGTCTTAATTATATACTCATTGCCCCTGTATCTGTTCTTTTCCCTGAATTGCGACAGGATATAATATATAAGAAGGACCCCTGTCTGGTTTCCGTTCAGCAGTATAAACTGCCCCTCTTTGTTTTTGCAGGCAATTCCCAGCCGGTCAGCATCAGGGTCGGTAGCCATCACCAGGTCAGCATAGGTCTCAACAGCTTTCTGAATTGCCAGTTTAAGGGCACCGGGTTCTTCAGGATTCGGAGATTTTACAGTAGGGAAGTTGCCATCAGGCTTTTCCTGTTCGGGAACGCTGATGATATTCTTAAAACCGAACATTTTAAGGGCAGGAGGCACCAGAATGACACCTGTCCCATGTATTGGCGTGAATACAATTCCCATATCACTGGATCTGTTGATCACCTCGGGATTGATCCTCATTTTCAGGACCTCAGCCAGGAATAAGTCATCCGTCTCTTTCCCGATTAAATGAACTTTATCTTTTTTCCCTGAGAATTTTATCCCGTTTACCGACCTGATGCTGCGAACCTCCTCAATTATCGCCTCGTCGTGCGGAGCGACAACCTGTCCTCCGTCATTCCAGTATGCCTTATACCCGTTATACTCCGGAGGATTGTGTGAAGCTGTAATGACCACACCGCTCTGGCATTTGTAATGCCGTATGGCAAATGAAAGCTCAGGAGTGGGACGAAGCGATTCAAAAAGATAGACCTCGAAACCATTGGCAGAAAAGATATCTGCAGCGCTTTCGGCAAACAGCCGGCTGTTATTCCGGCAGTCATGGGCAATTGCTACCCGGATGCCTTTTTGTCCGCATTGTTTGATAATATAGTTTGAAAGTCCCTGGGTTGCCATTCCCAGGGTGTAGATGTTCATCCTGTTGGTGCCGGCGCCCATTATTCCTCTAAGACCGCCTGTGCCAAATTCAAGATCCTGGTAAAAGGCGTCAATAAGCTTCTTCTCATCTTTTTCAAGCATTTCGCGGACCTCTTTCCGGGTTTCTTCATTGAATTCGGGACCTAGCCATGACTGGGCTTTTTTTCGGATGTCGGATATCTGTATCATATTATCAATTTAATACATTTCTTTAAACTGGCTCTCCAGTGCTGTATCTCAATGTTATAGGTTTCTTTTATTTTGGTTTTGTCAAGGACAGAATAGGAGGGTCTTTTTACAGCTGAAGGATACTCTGCTGACAAAACAGGCAATACCCTGCAGTCCAATCCTGCTTCCTTGATTATTTCAGTTGCAAAATCATACCAGCTGCAAACTCCCTCATTCGAATAATGATAAATACCGGCATTGAAGGCTGTCTGATTCCTGATAACACCCGACACGATTTGCATGATCGCTGATGCAAGATCCGCTGCACTGGTTGGAGATCCGATCTGATCGAAAACTACTTTCAGCAAACCTTTTTCTTTTCCTTTTCTGATGATTGTTTTTACAAAATTCTCACCGAAAGATGAATAGAGCCATGATGTCCTGATGATCATTGTACCGTTATGGAGCAGGGCAGCTTTTTCTCCTTCAAGCTTTGACCGGCCATAAGCACCCAGGGGATTTGTTGCAGAATCCTCATTGTAAGGTACACTTGCGAAGCCGTCAAACACATAATCGGAAGATATATGTATGAACCTGGTTTCAGATCCTTTTATGGCTTCAGATATATTCCTGACAGATACGCCGTTGATCAGCAAAGCTTTATCAGGTTCGCTTTCAGCCTTATCAACAAAATTGTAGGCGGCACAGTTGATGATCCAGTCGGGTGCAGCTTGTTTAACAAATTCGGCTGTCTTTCCCGGGGATGAAATATCAAGAGTATCAATGTCAGTAAATACAAAGTCATAACCATAGTAGTTCTTTGATGCTGTCCAAAGTTCGTTTCCCAGCTGTCCGTTTGCTCCGGTGACAAGTATTACTGCCATGCTTTATGAAGATAATTCAGAAGTTGTTTTCAGCTTTCCTGAAAGGCGGATTCTTCCGGTCTTTTTCACTGATCACAGAGGTACTTTTCCCTGTTCTCCAGTCTATTTCAAGCTCCGGATCATTAAGCAAAATTCCTCTCTCTGCCAGCTTATTATAAACATTATCAACCTTATATTGTATGACTGCTATATCGCTCAGCACTGAAAAGCCATGAGCAAACCCTTTCGGAATGAACAGCTGATGTTTGCTGTCAGAATCGAGCTCTATCCCGAACCATTTTCCGAAGGTGGCGGAATTTCTCCGTAAATCAAGCGCAACATCAAATATCCGTCCGTCGACAACCCTGATAAGCTTTGCCTGATCATACGGCCGAAGCTGGTAATGAAGTCCGCGGATAACACCTAATGAAGATCTTGACTCGTTATCCTGTACCGGGGTAAAGTTTATTCCGGCTTTCAGGTATGTTTCCTGGTTATAGCTTTCAAAAAAGTATCCCCTGCTATCGGAAAAGACTGCAGGTCTGATCACAAAAAGCCCGTCAAATCCTGTATTAATGATTTCCATCTGCTTTTATCATTCGAAAGTATTTATTTCCTCTGAAGCTATTCTCATAAGATATTTTCCATACTGGCTGTTTTTAGCGGGTTGCGCCAGTGCTATAAGCTGGTCCCTGCTTATGAAACCCCGTTTATAAGCTATCTCCTCGATGCATGATGCTTTCAGTCCCTGTCTCTGTTCAAGGGTAGCGATGAAGTTTGCCGCCTGCAGAAGGCTTTCATAAGTGCCGGTGTCGAGCCATGCCATGCCTCTTCCCATCAGTTTTACTTCAAGGGTTCCCTCGTCAAGGTAAAGCCTGTTGAGATCGGTTATCTCCAGCTCACCGCGTGGTGATGGTTTTAACGATCTTGCTTTTTGCGCCACGGTATTATCATAGAAATAGAGGCCGGTTACAGCATAGTTTGATCTGGGACTGACTGGCTTCTCCTCAAGGCTGACCACTTTACGGTTTTTGTCGAACTCAACCACTCCGTACCTTTCCGGATCAGTGACATAATATCCAAAAACACATGCTCCTTTTTTCAGTCCGGCCGTCTTCAGGAGTACATCACCGAATCCGTGGCCGTAGAATATATTATCTCCAAGGATCATGCATACAGGATCATTGCCAATGAAATCGTCACCAAGGATAAATGCCTGGGCGAGGCCGTCGGGCGATACTTGCTCAACATAACTGAATTTCAGTCCCAGAGGCTTGCCGTCGCCAAGAAGGCTGCGGAAACCAGGCAGATCGCGTGGGGTTGATATAACAAGAATCTCCCTTATACCTGCCAGCATCAGCACTGACAGAGGATAATAGATCATCGGTTTGTCGTAAACCGGCAGCATCTGCTTTGATAATGCACTGGTTATCGGGTAAAGCCGCGTCCCTGAACCGCCTGCTAGTATAATCCCTTTCATAATATTATTATTCTTTTCTTTTGTACAACCCACCCCAAATCCCTCCAGGGAGGGGATTTTATTATTTATAACACCGGCAGCCGGTAGCCGGTAGCCGGTAGCCGGTAGCCTATCTTCTTCCTATTCCAAAATATTTGAATCCCATTTGTTTAATTTCAGCCGGATCGTAAATATTGCGTCCGTCAAAAATCACCTTTCCTTTCATGATGCCTGCCATCTTCCTGAAGTCGGGCAGATGGAACTCCGACCATTCAGTCATTAAAACCACAGCATCCGCGCCCTTTAATGCTTCATAAGGATCTGATGCATAGGTGATCCTTCTGCCAAGCTGCTTCCTTGCTTCATTCAGCGCAGCAGGATCGTAAGCCCTTATAACGGCACCTTCCTTCAGTAGCTTTTCAATAAGATAAATTGATGATGATTCCCTGATATCATCTGTCTTTGGCTTGAATGACAATCCCCAGATACCGATAACTTTCTTATCGAGTTTCTTATTAAAATATTTAACTATTTTATTGAATATCACATTTTTCTGGAACTGGTTTGCCATTTCCACCGCTTTGATCACCTTGAGCTCATAGCCTTTCTCCTCTGCCGTTTTGATGATCGCCTTTACATCTTTCGGGAAGCATGATCCGCCGTAACCAGAGCCCGGATAGAGAAATTTAGATCCTATCCTTGAATCGCTTCCTATTCCTTTCCTTACCTGGTTGATATCAGCACCAAGGATATCACAAAGGTTGGCTATTTCATTAATGAAACTGATGCGTGTTGCAAGCATGGCGTTGGCTGCATATTTTGTGATCTCAGCCGAAATAATATCCATGAAAATTATAGGATGGTTATTCAGTACGAAAGGCATATAAAGGCGTTTCATGATCTCGGCTGTTTTTTCGTTATCGATTCCGATAACAATCCGTTCAGGTTTCAGGAAATCTTCAACAGCGGCACCTTCCTTGAGAAACTCAGGATTGGATGCCATGTCGAATTTGATTTTTGTTTTGCGCTTATCAAGCTGATCCTGAATTGCTTTCCTTATCTTTTCAGATGTTCCGGCAGGTACTGTGCTTTTGGTAACGACAACAATGTGGCCGGTTACTGCAGATCCTAATTCCTTTGCAACTGAAAGGACATGCTTAAGGTCGGCACCGCCGTCTTCACCCGGAGGAGTTCCAACGGCAATAAAAACAACTTCAGCACCTTTGACAGCCTCTTTAATTTCTGTTGTGAAGAAAAGCCTGTTCTTACCGACATTCCTTCTGATCATGCTTTCAAGTCCCGGTTCATATATTGGCACTGAGCCATCCTGAAGCTGCCTGATCTTTTCCCTGTCATTATCCACACATGTAACAATAACGCCGCTTTCAGCAAAACATGTTCCGGTAACAAGTCCGACATATCCTGTACCCACAACAGCAATTTTCATAAAAAAACTTTTATGTTTTAGTTTGAGTAATATGCAAAGATAATAGAACATGCGAAAAAACCATGTCTTGCTCGCTTAGCTCGTTGTCTTGCCCTGCAGGCAGAGCAGTCTGCTCCCTGTGGTCGCTGTCTTTTAGTCTCCTGATGGAGCGAAGCGACAGACAGCCACAGCTAAAGACTCAAAGACGGAGTCCCGCGGTAGCGGGACGACAGACAGCATTAATAAATGAATTAAAAACGATTATTTATTGTATGATATTTAAAATATATGGCTATCTTTGCACACCATTTTTTCAATATAATGTCTAACTTATTAAGTATTAGTTCTTTTAAAATCAAATTATGACTGAAAGCAAAAAGAAGACTACCAAGAAAGAGGTTGTCGAAAAAAACGATGATGTTGTAAAACCTGTAAAAAAGGCAAAGGTTAAGGAAACAAAGGAAAAACTTATTGAACAGGCTCTCGAGGAAGAAATACTTCCTGTACAGGAAGAAGCTGTTAAAGCAAAACCTCCAAAAAAAGAAGCAGAAGCTGTTAACGCAGAAGAAACCGGAACTTCACAACCCGGGGATGAAGAGATAAGGGAAGTATCTGCAGAAGTAAAAAAAGAAAGGAAACCGAAGAAAGCAAAAGCCGGCCAGGAATCTGAAATTCAGACTGAATCCGGTCCAAAACTATCGGCTGAAGAATTCGACTGGGAAAGTTTTGAGACAGAGGAACAGAAAAACTCTCCCAAACACAAGGAATACGAGGCTATGTACGATGAGACTCTTTCAACTGTTGCAGTTGATGAAGTGGTCCATGGTACAGTGATCCAGATGACGGCCCGCGAGGTGGTGATCAACATCGGTTATAAATCGGAAGGCGTTGTGAGCCTTAATGAATTCAGGTATAATCCTAACCTGAAGATTGGGGATACCGTTGAAGTGTACGTTGAAAGCCAGGAAGATAAAAAAGGACAGCTTCTGCTGTCGCACAAGAAAGCGCGTGCAATAAACTCATGGGACAGGGTAAATGCATCTCTTGAAAAGGACGAGATAATCACGGGCTATATCAAGTGCCGTACAAAAGGAGGCATGATCGTTGATGTATTCGGCATTGAAGCATTCCTTCCGGGGTCACAGATCGACGTTAAGCCAATCCGCGACTACGATGTATTTGTTGGCAAAACGATGGAATTCAAGGTTGTAAAGATCAACCAGGAATTCAAGAACGTAGTCGTTTCACACAAAGCCCTTATCGAAGCTGAGCTTGAACAGCAGAAGAAGGAAATCATTGCAAGACTTGAAAAAGGACAGGTTCTTGAAGGAACCGTTAAGAATATCACATCATATGGTGTGTTCATCGACCTTGGAGGGGTTGACGGACTTATTCACATCACAGATCTCTCATGGGGAAGAGTCAATCACCCCGAGGAGATTGTACAGCTTGACCAGAAGCTGAATGTTGTAATCCTCGATTTTGATGACGACAAGAAAAGAATTGCCCTCGGCCTCAAGCAGCTCACTCCTCACCCCTGGGATTCAGTTGATCCGAATCTCAAGATCGGTGACAAGGTTAAAGGCAAGGTTGTTGTCATGGCCGATTATGGAGCATTCGTTGAGATCGCCACGGGTGTTGAGGGACTTATCCATGTTTCTGAAATGTCATGGTCACAGCACCTTCGCAGTGCCCAGGAATTCATGAAGGTAGGCGACGAAGTGGAAGCAGTTATTCTGACACTCGATAGGACCGAAAGGAAGATGTCGCTCGGTATCAAGCAGCTCAAACCTGATCCCTGGCAGAATATTGACGAGAAATATACAGTAAGTTCAAAACACACTGCAAAAGTCAGGAACTTCACAAACTTTGGAGTATTCGTTGAGATAGAGGAAGGTGTTGACGGACTGATACATATCTCAGACCTCTCATGGACAAAGAAAATAAAGCATCCTGCCGAATTCACTGCAATTGATGCAGAAATTGAAGTTATTGTTCTTGAGATTGATAAGGAGAACAGAAGGTTAAGCCTCGGGCACAAGCAGCTTGAAGAGAATCCGTGGGATGTTTTTGAAAAGCTTTTTATTGTTGACTCGGTTCACGAAGGTACGGTAATGGAGGTCTTCGACAAGGGAGCCGTTATTGCTCTTCCGTATGGTGTTGAAGGCTTTGCTACTCCAAAGAACCTGGTAAAAGAGGACGGACTCATGGTTAAGGTTGATGAAAAGCTGATGTTTAAGGTTATAGAATTCAACAAATCAGCAAAAAAAATCATAGTTTCGCACAGCAGAACCTATGAAGATGAAAAGAAATCAGCCGAAGCACCTGCAAAGAAAACAGAAGCTGAAAAGCCGAAGAAAACGACCAGGAAAGCCAAGTCGGGTGCAGAGAAAACAACTCTCGGAGATATAACTCAGCTTGCGGCTTTGAAAGAAGAAATGGAAGAAAAACAGAATAAAGCTTCTAAAGAATAGAAATATTTCATAAATTAGGGCTATCAAATTATACAATTATGGATTTCAATATCGAGAGCCGGAATAACAGCACAGTTATCCAGATCCAGTCGGAGAAGCTTGATACACACATAGCTCCCGCGCTTAAGTCTGAGCTAGTGCTGGTTTCAGGTAAGGGTGAGAAAAACATCATCCTCGACCTTGAAAAATGTCAGTACTGCGACTCTTCTGGTCTGAGCGCTATTCTTGTAGCGAACAGACTATGCAAAAATGCTGGTGGCACATTCGTCCTCTGTGGACTGAATGAAGCCGTTGAAAGACTTATCACTATTTCTCAACTCGATACTGTTCTGACAATCACCGGAACGGTAGCGGATGCTGAAAAAATGATATCGTGAAGCTGACAGCATTGCAGAGCGCCGATGAAATTAAGCATACTTGGCAGTAGTTCTGCATTGCCAACCTCAGAAAGATTTCCAACCGCTCATGTGCTTAATGTGCATGAGCGGTTGTATTTGATAGACTGCGGAGAAGGGACACAGATGCAGCTCCGCAAAAACAGACTGAGATTCGGGAAAATAAATCACATCTTCATTAGCCACCTGCACGGCGACCATGTGTTCGGACTCTACGGACTCTTATCCACATTCAGCCTGATGGGCAGAACAAATCCCGTTAAACTTTATGCTCCTCTGAATTACCAGGGCATCCTGTTGTCACATCTGAATGATTTTGATATTCATCTCAATTTTGAAATAGATTTCCATGCTCTTTCGGGAAGCGATCCGGTAATGATACTTGACGACAAACACCTGACAGTGACATCGTTTCCCCTTGAACACCGCGTACCTGCATTCGGCTTTTTATTCAGGGAAAAACCCTATGACCGGAATATCATAAAGGAGTGCATTGATAAATACAGGATCCCCACTGTCAGGATCCCTGCTATAAAGAAAGGAGAGGATTATATTACTGCTGAAGGTGATTTGATCAGGAATAAAGATCTCACTGTTCCCGGTCCCGTTCCTCTTTCCTATGCCTACTGCAGTGATACAAAATATTTCACGCGCCTGGCTGCTTTTGTTAAAAGCGTTGACCTGTTGTACCACGAGGCAACATTTGATAAAAGCCTTGATGAACTGGCTGGCATTACCGGTCATTCAACCACCCTTGATGCAGCCAGAACTGCATCCGAGGCAGAAGCCAAAGCATTGGTCATAGGTCACTTCTCGGCAAGATACAAGGATATCAACACTCTGGTTGAGGAAGCCAGATCACTGTTTCCAAACACTTTCCCTGCCATTGACGGGAAGACTTATGAGATTGGGAAAATTTAATCCGGTAATCAAAGAATTTCTATCTTTGAACTCACTTCAATAAAAAATGACATATCAGTGCAGGAGAGAATACTGATACTCGATTTCGGATCTCAATATACCCAGTTGATTGCCAGGCGTATAAGGGAACTGAATGTCTATTGCGAGATTTATCCTTTTAACCATTTCCCTGAACCTGATAAGAATGTCAAAGGTGTGATTCTTTCCGGTAGTCCGGCATCAGTTCATGACAAAAACGCTCCTGTCCCGGATCTGGATGACATAAAAGGCACCTGTCCTCTGCTCGGAGTATGTTACGGAGCCCAGTATCTTGTACATGGTTTCGGCGGAAGAGTAACGAAATCAGCCAACCGTGAATACGGCAGAGCTAACCTGCTTAATATAAACCAGGAGGATCCTTTATTCAAAAAGATAATTCCGGGAACACAGGTGTGGATGTCGCACGGAGATACAATAGAAGAACTTCCTGAAAACTATGAGATAACAGGTTCCACTGCCGATGTAAAAGCAGGAGCATTTCATATCAGGGGAGAGAAAACATGGGGCATCCAGTTCCATCCTGAAGTATGGCATACAACCCAGGGAAAACAGATGCTTGAGAACTTTGTTTTGAATATATGCGGCTGCAAGGGCGACTGGACTCCTGATTCATTTGCCGGATCAGCCATTGCAGGACTGAAGCAGCAGCTGGGCAGCGATAAGGTAATACTTGGCCTTTCGGGAGGTGTTGATTCTTCAGTTGCAGCTTCGCTTCTGAATAAAGCAATAGGAAAGAACCTTACATGTATCTTTGTCGATAATGGCCTTCTCAGAAAAAATGAATTCAGGAAGGTCCTTGAATCATATGTAGGATTTGGACTCAATGTCATTGGTGTTGATGCTTCCGATAGGTTTCTGAATGAGCTTGAAGGAGTAAGCGATCCTGAAAAGAAGAGAAAGATAATCGGTAAAGTGTTCATTGATGTCTTTGAGGAGGAAGCTCATAAGGTTAAGGATGTAAAATGGCTGGCCCAGGGTACAATATATCCTGATGTAATTGAATCAGTGTCAGTTAAAGGACCTTCAGCAACCATCAAGTCGCATCACAATGTCGGTGGTCTGCCTGAAAAAATGAATCTGAGGGTGGTGGAACCGCTTAAGCTTCTGTTTAAAGATGAAGTCAGGAGAGTGGGATATGCTCTCGGGCTTCCTGACGTGATCCTTAAAAGGCATCCCTTTCCCGGACCCGGACTCGCTGTACGCCTCCTGGGAAAGCTGACAAGAGAGAAGCTTGAGATACTTCAGGAAGCAGATGAGATCTTCATAGAAGGTCTTCATAAGCATTCGCTGTATGATTCTGTATGGCAGGCGGGGGCAATACTTCTTCCTGTACAGTCTGTCGGCGTTATGGGTGATGAACGTACATATGAATATACCATTGTCCTGAGAGCCGTAAATTCCACTGACGGGATGACAGCCGACTGGTCGCCGCTGCCTCATGATTTCCTCGCTGCGATATCAAGCGAGATCATTAATAAGGTAAAAGGTATAAACAGGGTAGTTTATGATATAAGCTCAAAACCCCCTGCAACAATAGAATGGGAATAATTGCTCAGGCTTGGCGCAGGGCGCAGGGCGCAGGGCAAAGAGCAACAAGAAACAAAAAACAAAAAGGCATACAAATTGTTAGATAAACTAATATATGAAAATTATTAAAACAGGAATTATAGCTCTGACAGCAATTATGCTGTTTTCACAGGCTGTGGTATCGCAGGTGCTGAATGAGGGGACTTTCAAGATAGGAAGGACGCTGAGCCTTATTGATGCTTATTATGTCGACACGACAAATCTCGATAAGCTCACTGAAACTGTAATAATCGATCTGCTAAGGCAGCTTGATCCTCATTCAACATATATTTCTGCCAAGGATGTCAGGGACATGAATGAGCCCCTTCAGGGCAATTTTGAGGGTATCGGTATACAGTTCAATCTTCTTCATGATTCAATAATTGTAATTGAGCCTATATCAGGAGGACCTTCCGAAAAGGTTGGATTGCGCGCAGGGGACAGGATAATTGCGATCAATGGCGAGAAAGTCACCGGGATAGGCATCACGACAACCGGTGTAAGAGACAGGCTGATGGGTCCGAAAGGAACCTCGGTCAGTCTGAATATTTTCAGAAAAGGTGAAAGAAATATCCTCGACTTCACTATAATCCGCGACAAAATTCCCATAAACAGCCTTGATGCTGCCTACATGCTTGACAAGGAGACCGGTTATGTAAAGCTTAATAAGTTTGCTGCTACAACAGAAAAGGAATTTGAGGATGCTCTGTCCGTTCTGAAGAAGAACAACATGAAGAATATCATAATTGATCTCCGCGGGAACGGAGGAGGGTATATGATAGCTGCAACCGAGCTGGCAAACAACTTCTTCTCAAATACGAATCTGCTGGTTTATCTTATCGGCAGAAAGACTCCCAGGCAGGATTATAAATCTTCCGGAACCGGCACTCTTGCCTCAGCAAGGGTTGTTGTTCTGACCGATGAAGGGTCGGCATCTGCAAGCGAAATTTTTGCGGGAGCTATGCAGGACTGGGACAGAGGTATTGTTCTGGGCAGGAGAACATTCGGGAAAGGACTGGTTCAGAATCAGTACTGGCTTACTGACGGATCAATGATCAGACTTACTATTGCCCGTTACTACACTCCAACCGGCAGGTTAATCCAGAGCCCATATAATGAGGGATATGACAAATATGTGGCAAATTTCTATAAGCGTTATTCAACCGGTGAAATGATCTCGGCCGACAGTATTCATTTGCCGGATTCATTAAAGTATAAAACCCTTATCAACAAACGTACTGTTTACGGAGGCGGCGGAATAATGCCGGATATCTTCGTGGCAGCTGATACAACGAATTATTCTGATTATTACAGGAGCCTTGTGCGGAAAGGGATACTTAATGCATTTGTTCTTGAATATGCTGATAAGAACAGAACCAGGATCAACAGTGAATACAAGACATTTGAGGACTATAAAGCCAGGTTTCAATTTGCCACCGGAGAGGTGCAGGATTTTATAAAGAAAGGAGAAGATTTAGGAGTCAAATATGTTGATGCGGACTATAAAATATCTGAATGTGAGATACTTATGGTACTGAAGGCGCTGGTAGCGAATAATATCTGGCAGACAAATGAGTATTACCGCATCATTAATGAAGATGATAATGTAATTGATAAGGCACTTGAGATCATCTCAGACAAAGATACTTATAGCAGAATATTAGGCTACAAGTAGGAGAGGACCAGTGTGGTTTCAGCTGTCCGGTTTTATCAGCTTACCTTAATGGCAGTATAAAAGAACTCGTACTTGTAGGTTATGTTATTTTCAACTTCACTTTCATTATAAGTCCAGACAAGGGTATCATCTTCAATGGTGATCTCCCATTTATACATACCGTCTCCAAACTGTGCTGAAACAGTGTTTCCGGTCAGTGTCCAGCTGAAATTACCGGACAACTGCCCGAATTCATACATCAATCCTGCTCCTCCTTCGGCAAACTGTATCTCCATTTCGTCAGCTTCCATGAAAATGGTCACTTCTGATTTCTTTACATTATTCTCATATATGACATATTTATATGACTGCACTTCCCATCTTCCGATTATTGCTTCGTCGAGAGGCAGCTCCTTTTCGCATGATGTAAGCAGGGAAGTAAGTATGACAATTGAAGCCAGGGGCAGGGAGTATAGTTTTTTCATTATCTGATAATTTATATTTTCCGCCAAGGTAACTTATTCTTGCGAAATATTAAAACGGCGTAAAACTCATTATTGTTGCATGATTACTAATTATAAAAAGGCTTCTCTTTATTTGCAGTTAAATATTAATTTTGGCAGGATTATCTGTTAATTAATTAACAATGAATTTTATAGCCAAGACATTGTTTGGTCTTGAAAAAGTTCTTGCTGAGGAACTGCGGACTCTTGGGGCATCAGGTATAAGACCTGTGAACCGGGCGGTATTGTTTTCAGGTTCCAGGGAGCTGATGTACAGGGTGAATTATTGTGCAAGAACAGCAATGTCAGTGCTTATGGCTGTTGATGATTTCAGGATAGGATCCAGGGAAGACCTCTACAGGAAAGCATCTGAAATAGACTGGTCGCTCCTGATGGATGATGACAGCACTTTTTCTGTTGTATCAGTAGTAAATTCAAAGCTCTTTGGTCATACGGCATACCCGGGACTGATCGTGAAAGATGCAGTAGCTGATTATTTCCGTAAAAAAACAGGAAGGAGGCCTTCAGTCAATTCAGCGGATCCGGGGATCATTATAAATCTTCATATCAGCGGTGACAATGCAGATATAGCCGTTGATTCTTCAGGCATGCCGTTGTATAAGAGAGGCTATCGCACAGGACAGCCTTTAGCTCCGCTCAACGAGGTTCTCGCCGCTGGCATCATAATGATTTCAGGGTGGAATGCCTCGGTTTCCCTGACCGACCCGATGTGCGGATCAGGAACAATTCCGATAGAAGCAGGGCTTATCGCATGCCGTATTCCTCCCGGCAGGTTCAGGAAGCAGTTCGGATTCAGCAGGTGGAAAGAGCATGACGAAGAATTATTCAGGAAAGTAAAAAATGAATGTGACAGTATGATATGCCGGTCGCCTGTACGGATAGCAGGGAGCGACATCTCAGAACAGGCAGTAAGGCAGGCACTGAATAATGTCAGAAATGCTGGTTTGTCTGATACAGTATCGATTGATGTATCTGATTTCAGAAACCTGAAGCCTTCTGATAACAACGGATTCCTGTTTATCAATCCTCCTTATGGTGAAAGACTTAAACCGGATGATCTGAATGAATTATATGGTATGATCGGGACGACAATGAAACACTCATACTCCGGATACAGGGCATGGATATTAACTCCGGGGAAAGGATTGCTGGCAGAAATAGGATTGAAACCCAGGTCGAAACAAACAGTTTTCAATGGTTCCCTGGAGTGCATCCTTGCTGAATTTGAACTGTATGCCGGTTCCAGGAAGCAGGAGAAAGGTCTGAAATCATCATAAAGATGCTGTTTATCATAATATTTACATACGTTTATCAAAAAATACAAGTATTTTTATTTAATTGAAGTGGACAAGTTATAATTTGGTAACTTCATATTTTTATTATATTTGCTATCGGGAAAAGAGACCTTAGCCAAAAAGAAGCTTAGATGGGCTTTGATATTGAGAATTACGTAAAGGACCAGGCGAAGAATAACGTTATCCTTTTTTATAAGGGTAATGTTGATTCTGATGTAATTAATCATGTTCTGGATACGGTTGAGGACAAAATGGCAGAAGCCAATGAGCAGGCAAAGCTCAGGAAAAAGGTCTATAATGTCCTGGTCGAAAGTCTTCAGAACCTGTATCATCATGTCGACAAAGTCCCCGACGATTTTGAGGATCAGTCATCCGATAAGTATGGACTGCTTGTTGTACAGAAGGTTGACTCCGGTTATAAAATAATCACCGGCAATTTTGTGCATGCAGACAATGTCGAAAAGCTTGAAGAGAAAATTAAAAGGATCAACAGGTCTTCACACGAGGAGATTAAGGAACTTTACAAGTTCATTCTCAATCATCAGAGAATCTCTGCAAAGGGCGGCGGCGGACTTGGTCTTGTTGATATAGCAAGGAAAACCGGAAATAAACTTGATTATTCTTTCAAGGAATATAACAATAAATACTCCTTCTTCTATCTTAATATCCTGGTAGATGAAGAAGCAGAACCAAAACCAGAATTAAATACATAAACAAACTAAAAAACTTAATAAAATGGAACCGATCATTATTGAAGGAACACCGAAAACCCCAACTGTTAAATTTGATGCATCTGAAGGTGTATTTGAAATCAAAGGACGTTCAATCCCCGAAAACTCCGTTGAGTTTTATAAGCCGCTTGTAGACTGGCTCGACGGTTATAAGGAGACACCACTCCCTAAAACTGTTGTAAATATAAGGCTGGAGTATTTCAATACCAGCTCTTCAAAATGCATCCTTGATGTCTTCAAAAAGCTCGAAGCGATACACAAGGCCAAGAATGAAGTTGAGGTCAACTGGTATTACGAGGAAGACGACGAAGACATGCTGGAAGCCGGTGAGGATTATGAATCTATCATCAGGGTGCCATTCAAGATGATAGAGATAGTTGAATAGTTTTATGATCAATATGTCATAACCTGATCGGTTTTCCAAAAACTAAAGAGGGGCTGCACAAGCCCCTCTTTTTTATATCATTCTGATCCCTTTAACTTTTTGCCCATGACCACCTCCCCGGAGTCGAGAAGATTCTTGAGCGCCCTGAAAGAAAGAAGGAAATAGAGAACTATGGTTATGAACCACAGGACAATTACATTTATGACAAATGTATCAACTTCCATACCGAATAGCTTTTTAGCCGGTGCATAAAAATGCGCTTTAACAAAGTTGTGTTTTGGATCCATATAGATTGGATCCATCTTCTGCAGGATCTCTCCCTTAAATTCAATTATCTTGTCAGTCTCGGTTTCATTTGTCACAAACTCTTCAAGTGATTCATTGGTATGCATATCCCTTAGCCTCAGGAATCCTTCCTTGTCTTCAGACTGCAGCCTCGTCATAAGCGATTCCTTCCTGTCTCTTGCTGCATTAGAATAGTCAATATAGAATTTTCTTATGCCGTCAACATAGGTCAGCGCCGATGAGACTACCTCCTTTGTAACCTTATTGGGTGTAAGAAGTTCGAGGTAGTCAAATTTATAGTTCGGATTAAGAGCATTTTCTTTTTTTATTTCATTGTATGATACAAGCAGGTCAGCATCGAAATTACCCCTTCTTGTGCCCCTGTCCAGATCATTTTTAACATTCTCAAGTTTCCCTTTAACCTCATTATACCAGAAATCTTTCTTGAATTTAGCCTTGCTCAAAGCCTTGTCATACACATAGAACTGCTTTTCATACTTATTATCCTTGAATTGTTTTACCGCAAGCGCCTCATAACCCCATCGCGCAGTAATTAAATTACCATACCAGGGTATTTCCACGGGGGATGACAGATTGGGATTCAGCTTTTCAAACTTGACCATAATCCCGCTGAGAATAATCTGAGGAATAACCAGGAATGGTATCCACATGTAAATAGTTGCCACAGCCTTGAAACTGTCAGAGATGATCAAACCCATGATATTGGCTCCTGCCCAGCAGGTGAAGAGAACAAGCCAGTATTCAAACCACATCCCCCTGATGCCTGTGATCAGGTTGCCTATTATAACAAAAGTTAAAGCCTGGATTGCCGAGATTCCCAGCTGCACAAATACTTTCGACATCAGGTAGCTGTTCCAGCTCAGGTTAAGGAAAGCCTCCCGTTTCAGGATCTTCCTGTCCTTTATTATCTCTTCAGCGCTCACAGTCAGACCCATGAATATAGCTATGATCACCGACATGAAGATATAAACCGGCAAGTTGCTGTTCTCGTACAGTGTATATTTCGGATTAACGGCACTTTCATCAAAATACCTTATGAGGAAGGAAAGAGCGACTGCAAGAACTGGCGCTTCAAGCAGTGTAATCAGCATATATTGAGCATCAGCGATTTTTGAAAGAATATCGCGTTTTGTAAATACAAACCATTGCCTGAATTTATTGGGCGTTTTGAAATTGATCTCAGGTATTGAGGTCCCCGGTTCAATTATATCCTCCCTTGCTTCGGCTTTATAGAGATTGCTCCAGTCAGCAGGGGAGATACGCCTTGTGTCGGTCGGTTGTCCGTTTTCAGTAAAGACCCGGGTCTCTACAATGTTGAAGATCTGTTCAGGATTTACATTACCGCATACGTAGCACTCGCTTTCATTGTAATTTGCCTGTTCAATTTTCTTCTTGAAATATTCGATTGATTCAATCGGATTGCCGTTATATATAAGGTATCCTCCCGTATCAAGAATGATTAGCTTATCGAACATCTTGAATATGTCGGAGGAGGGCTGATGGATAACTATAAAAAGCAGCTTGCCTTTACGGGCAAGTTCCTTAAGCAGGTCGAGAATATTTTCAGAATCGCGTGATGAAAGACCTGATGTGGGTTCATCAAGGAACATAATTGCAGGCTCACGGATGAGCTCAAGTGAAATATTAAGTCGTTTCCTCTGTCCGCCGCTGATCTTCTTGTTAAGGGGACTGCCCACCTTCATATCGCGGATTTCAAAGAGACCGAGATTTTTAAGTGTATTATCAACCCTTGCAACTATCTCTTCATCAGTAAGGTTATCAAAGCATAACTTGGCATTGTAATAAAGGTTTTCAAAAACCGTAAGCTCCTCAATTAAAAGATCATCCTGTGATACGTATCCTATCAATCCCTTGATCTTTTCCTTTTCCTTGTGAATGCTTACCCCATTGATGAGAACTTCCCCGTCAAATGGAGGATTGGTGCCGTTAAGCACGCTGAGCAATGTTGATTTTCCTGCGCCGCTTGCTCCCATAATTCCGACCATTCTTCCCGACTCTTCCTTGAAGCTCATATGGTGGATGCCGACCTTCCCGCTCTTGAACCTGTATTCAATATTATTTACATCATAAACCACCCTTGACGCCTTGAACTCCTCTTTAAGAAACTGCATCGTCACATCCCAGTAGTAGAGAGGTTTAATCTTATACCCTTTGATTGAAGATCCCTGGCTGAACGGATAAACCTTTTCCTCCTGCAGAAGCTGTCCGTTCATCGATAATTCTCCCGATCCCTTAAACCTGGCAAAATACATTTTCACCGATGGTACAAAAAGAATCCAGATCTGGCCTTTGAGCAGCTCTTTGTAAACATGCTTGGCTTCATTAAGTCCGCAGGTTTCATTACCGTCTGCCAGAAGGATATTCGGATTATCAGGGATATTATCAAATGAGTTGAGTACGAAACTATCAATGAACGCATATTCTTCTTCTGTGATGTTCAATCCCTCTGCCAGTGTGCTTATGAAGCCGCGCTCAAGCTGGCTGACCTCCTTGCTGCCCGATTTACAGAATTCCAGAGCCTGTATTACCACAACAATCCTCTGTTCCTGGTCAAGCTGGCCCTGTTCGTTGATGTCTTTGCAAAGCTTCCTTATCCTTATTGCTATTGCGCCTTCACGACGTTCTGCACTGCTTTTTTCAAGCTTTTTCCTGGCTTCTTCGTATGCTTCATCATATTTGGCAAGATATTCCTTAACAAGCTCCTGGTTCAGCAAACGTTTCAGAAAAGCTTCAACGACACCTCTTCTTTCAGTGTCATCAGCCTGAGGCTTTGCAATGAGCGCAAACAACTGCATCAGGGTTTCCAGTATCTTTTCACTCATGGGAGGTCAGTTTTTATTTGGATTTGAAGTTATGAAAATTATTTCTTGGTGCAAATATCATAAACAATCATTAAGAAAATATTTATTCTTTTATTTTATTTCGCTTTTCCTGTTCATGCTTCATCCATGACGATAAGCAGATTTTCTGTTCGGGAAGGGTGATAGGTGATGGTGGATGAACCCCGCAGGGGGTTATTTCATCGATCTTACACATTCATCCCTGTTATCATAAATCTCAAAGACAGTGTTGAGATGAAGTGTTTTAAATACCTCCATTACGGCAGGCTCGGGACTGGTGAATTTAAGCGAACCGTAGTTACTCCTTGCTGCTTTCATTATTGATAGAAAGCAGCCGAATCCTGAGCTGTCAATATACTGTACTCCCTTCAGGTCAATAACGACTTTCGAATTGGCATTTTCGAATATTTTACCTATTTCATTCCTGATATCTTCAGTTACCAGGGCATTGATCTTGTCGATTGAAAATGTTATAACGTCTACTTTGCCGTCTTTATCAATACTAATCATTTATTCCTTCTTTTGCATTTTACTGATAAGATCATCAAGTTCCTTCAACGCCTCCCCGGTATCGTTCCTGAATTTCATGATATAGGACTCATATTTTTCAGTTTCCTTTCCCTCTTTTGCCTGCAGCTCAAATGTTTTAAGCATGACAGCCAGATCATTCATCCCCATTATTGCTACAGATGACTTCGCCTTGTGAGCCAGGAGCCCAAGTTTGTAATATTCTTTCGCTGAAAGGAGGGAACTCATCTCGTTATAAAACTCGGAAACCTGCTCCCTGAATATTGAAGTGATTTCAAGAAAAGTCTCGTTATCGCCACCTGATACTGAATCAAGGTATTCAGTATTAATGTACTTGTAGTCCATGATCGTACAATTCTAAAATCGGTTTAAAGGAGTGCAAAGAATAAAACAAATATAACAATATTTTTTTCTGGTGACGTTAATTATATAAAGGATGTAAAGGTTTTTTTGAAAAAGGGAAATAAGTGCTATTTTTATAGTGACAAAAAACAGCATCATGAAGTACTATCTGCATTCTCTCTGTTTCGTTTTAATGTTGAGTTCTGTGGTTCTGGAGGCGCAGACAGATATTACCGTGCGCAAAAAGGATTTCAAAAAGGAACGTGAGGGTTTCAGGGAAGCCTGGAAGCATGTCAATGCTGGTGACAGCTATTATATCGTCAAAGGAGTATATTACGGGAGTGCATATGATGAATACCTGAAGGCTGTAGCTTATAACGGCGTCAATCCTGAGCTTAATTATAAAACAGGGGTGTCAGCCCTCTTCTCTGATAACAAGGAAGAAGCAGCAAGTTTTTTCATGAAAGCCCTTGAGCTGGACGGCGGGCTTACAAAAGATATACTGCTTCTTGGCGGCAGGGCGCTTCAGTATGCCGGAAGGTACAGTGAAGCTGTTGAGAAGCTTAACGCCTATCTCGATTCCCCTGGAAAGAAGCCAAAGGAAAGCGTTGCAATTGCAAAAAAATACCTTGAAGAGTGTAATTCTGCGCTGCAGGTGACCAGGGACACACTCAGGATTGATATCAGAAACCTCGGATCCAATATCAATTCAAATGCCGATGACTACGCAGAGCTGCTTTCAGCTGATAGTGAAACAATGTATTTTGCTTCACGGCGTGAATTGTCAAAATCAAGCACAAAATATGATGATTCGCGGTTTGATGAAAATATTTTTCTTTCTTCTTCCAGCAGCGGATCATGGACCTATCCGGTAACATTAGGCAAAAAAATGGTAACCGATTTATGTGAAACGCCGCTGTTTCTTACTCCTACAGGTGAAGAATTATACATATATGCAGGCTATGAGAACGGAGGGGACATAATGGTGTCAGAAAGGAAAAAAGGGAAATGGAAGGCTCCGTCAACCATACCATTCAGGATCAATACAAAAGGATCAGAGACATCATTCACTTTTACACCCGCAGGGAATGAAGTCTGGTATGTTTCTGACAACGGGAAGGAAGGACTTGGGGGGAAGGATATTTATTATATCAGCAAACTCAATGAGCGTAAGTGGTCAAAACCTGTGAACGCAGGTCCTTCTGTAAACACTCCCTATGATGAGGAGTCTGTCCGTTTCTCGGTAAGGGGCGATACTCTTTGGTTTGCTTCAAGGGGACATTCAACGATCGGCGGATTTGATATCTTCTACAGCACAAGGAACCAGAACGGTGAATGGGGAAATGCTGTCAACTTCGGTTACCCTCTTAACACCCCATGGGATGAACTATTCTTCCATCCGTCACAGGGTAACGACAGCTCCTTTTATTTTGTTTCGAACAGAAGCGAAGGAATGGGGGGACTGGATATTTACAGCGGCAGGATACTGCCTCCCGAACCCGTAATAATCCCGGTTGAGCCTCCAAAACCAGATACAGTTGTGATAAGAGATACTGTGGTAGTTATAAAGGAGATAGTGCCTGCGCCTGAACCTGCACCTGTTGTACCGGAACCACCCAAAGAGGAAATTCTGTACCTGATAGGAACAATTACAGATTCGGAAACAGGTGAACCCGTACTTGCAAAAATTGATGTTATTGACCTTACGACAGACCTTGTTGTCGGCACTACTGCAAGTTCTGACGCTGATGGCACTTACAGAATAAAGCTGCCTGAAAAGAAATCATATATGGTCGATCTGAGGGCCAGCGGATTCCTTTCAGATATGAAACGTATTAACATACCTGCAACCTACGCCAATGAAGCATATAAGCTTGACGCCACACTGATTAAGGTAAAAGTAGGGAAGAAAGTTGTCCTTAATAACATTCTTTTTGAGACCGGTAAATCTATACTCACAACCGGCTCATATACAGAACTTGACAGGCTTGCAGGAATACTTGAGGATAGTCCGCTTATGAGAATTGAGATATCAGGCCATACCGACAACACTGGAAGCCTTGATCTGAACAACAGGCTTTCTCAGAACAGGGCACAGGCAGTAGTGGAGTACCTGGTACAGAAAGGAATTGACCGTGCAAGGCTTGAATTCAAAGGCTATGGACCACAGCAGCCTATTGCAGATAATGCCACCGCTGAAGGAAGAAAAATGAACAGAAGGGTTGAATTTAAAATACTTGAATTCTGATAATCGTCACTCTTTTTGCATTTAATCTTTACGTCCTTTGCCTCTGACTTTCATTATCGGATAATTTTAATATTAGAATGATGAAGACTACCGCATTTACTAATTTCCATATCGATGCCGGAGCCAAAATTGTTCCTTTTGCAGGTTACAACATGCCTGTGGAATATACCGGCATAAATGATGAACATATCACCGTTCGCGAAAAAGTCGGGGTATTTGATGTATCCCACATGGGAGAATTCTGGATCACCGGACCTTCAGCACCGGGTTTCCTGCAGTACATAACATCGAACGATGTATCAGTGTTGTATGACGGAAAAGTCCAGTATTCATGTTTCCCCAATGGTAAAGGAGGAATTGTTGATGACCTGCTGGTTTACCGTTTCAATCCTGAAAAATACCTTCTCGTTGTTAATGCCGCAAATATTGACAAGGATTGGAACTGGTGCGTAGCCCATGCTGCAAAGTTTGGATTGAAGACCGGCAGGGATCTGATCAATGCCTCTGATGAAATTGCACAGCTTGCCGTCCAGGGTCCGCAGGCTCTTAAAGCAATGCAGAAGCTGACAAGAACCCCGGTTGCTGATATGGAATATTATACTTTTAAAGAAGTGGAATTTGCAGGAATAAAAGACACTCTGTTCTCAACTACGGGTTATACGGGGGCAGGCGGCTGCGAAATATATGTCAGGAATGCTGACGGTCCGAAGCTGTGGAATGCGGTATTTGAAGCAGGCAAAGAATTTGGTATCAAGCCGATAGGACTGGGTGCACGTGATACCTTAAGGCTGGAAATGGGTTACTGCCTGTACGGGAACGATATAAACGACCAGACCTCACCAATAGAAGCAGGATTAGGCTGGATAACCAAATTCACTGATTCAAAGGATTTTATTGATAAGGCGTTTCTCCTGAAGCAAAAAAATGAAGGAGTTGAAAAGAGACTAAAGGGATTTGTAATGATTGACCGCGGTATCCCGCGCCAGCACTATGAGGTTGTTGACGGCAGCGGCAACCAGATAGGAGAAGTAACATCAGGAACCATGTCACCGATGCTGAAGCAGGGTATAGGAATGGCTTACCTGGCAAAAGGATTCTGGAAACCCGATACTGAGATTTTTATCCGCATCCGGAACAAAGACCTTAAAGCCAGAGTGGTGAACCTGCCTTTTTACAATGGATAAGAGAAAACTTGAAACCTGTTTTTCACCAGCGCTGTATGAGCCTGAGCTGCATGCAGATGCAATTGTTGTCATAATTGATATTCTGCGGGCAACTTCAGCGATCTGTACGGCATTTGCCAACGGGGCAGCATCAATTATACCTGTAGCTACAGTTGACGAAGCCAGGGATTACAAGAGAAAAGGTTACCTCGTGGCAGCCGAACGTGACGGCTTTGTACTTGATTTTGCCGATTTTGGGAATTCCCCGTTCAACTTCACCCGTCAAAAGGTTGAAGGCAAAACGATAGTTTACAGTACGACCAACGGTACGGGAATCATAAACATGGCTTCCACCGCCAGTGCTATAGTTATAGGATCATTTCTTAACATATCAGCACTTTCAGACTGGCTGATGAAGCAGGATAAAAATATTGTTCTTTTCTGTGCAGGCTGGAAAAACAGGTTCAATCTTGAAGATACATTATGTGCGGGTGCTGTTGCTGAAAGACTCATGGAGAGCGGCCTCTATTTTACACTATGCGATTCCACACTTGCCTCCCTTGATCTGTGGTCGCTGGCAAAGAATGACCTGACGGGGTATATTGAAAAAGTTGCCCAGCGTTCAAGGTTACGCGACAAGGGGCTTGATGACTGCATCGGATTCTGCCTCACATCTGATTTTACTGACAGGATACCCGTTATTAAAAATGGTATTCTTATCGGCAATATTTAATAATTTTACAAAAAGTCACAGAAAATATTAACTGATAGAAAAAATAAAATCGTTATGAAAAAACACAATTTTTATGCAGGCCCTTCAATACTTCCTCAGTATACCCTGGATAAGACCATTGAAGGGATAAAGGATTTTGCCGGCTCGGGATTATCTGTTCTTGAGATTTCTCATCGCAGCAAGGAGTTTATTGCATGCATGAACGACACTATCGCCCTGGTTAAGGAATTGCTTGAGGTACCTGCAGGATACCAGGTCATTTTCCTCGGAGGCGGGGCAAGCCTGCAGTTCACAATGGTGCCGATGAATCTTATGGAGAAAAAATCAGCGTATCTGGTCACCGGCGAATGGGCAGGCAAGGCATTCAAGGAAGCTAAACTTTACGGGGAAGCCATGGAAGCGGCATCATCCAAGGATAAGAATTTCAACTATATACCGAAGAACTACAATGTGCCTGCCGATGCTGATTACTTCCATATTACTACAAATAATACAATTTTCGGTACCGAACTGAAAAAGGACCCGGATGTTAAAATACCACTGGTGGCAGACATGTCATCCGATATATTCAGCAGGCCGGTTGATGTATCAAAATATTCAATTATCTATGCAGGTGCCCAGAAAAACCTTGCACCTGCAGGTGTTACCCTGATTATCATCAAAGAAGACGTACTCGGGAAAGTAACCCGTCCTCTTCCCACCATACTTGATTACCGGACACATATCAAGGCAGAATCAATGTTCAACACGCCTCCCGTATTTGCAGTATTTGCCGCGCAGCAGACCCTAAATTGGCTCAAGGATCTGGGCGGTGTGAAAGTTATGCAGAAGAAAAACATTGAGAAGGCACAGCTTCTTTATGATGAGATTGACAGGAATAAGCTGTTCGTTCCAACTATCAGGGATCCCGAGGATCGTTCAATCATGAATATCTGCTTTGTTATGGCAGAGGAGTACAAGGCTCTTGAGCAGCCTTTTGCTGATTTTGCCAAATCAAAAGGTCTGGTTGGAATAGCAGGACACCGTTCAGTAGGAGGCTTCAGGGCTTCAACATATAATGCCCTGCCAAAAGAGAGCGTTCAGGCTCTTGTTGATGCGATGAAGGAATTTGAGAAGAATTCTTAAGAAGAAACGATATGAATATACTAGTTGCAACAGAGAAAGCCTTTTCGCCGTTTGCAATCAGGCAAATCCGTGAAGTAACTGAAGCTGCAGGTTTTACGCTTGTATTGCTTGAGAATTATACTGATAAATCTCAACTTCTGAATGCAGTTTCCACTGCTGACGCCCTGATTGTAAGAAGCGATAAAGTTACTTCTGAAGTGTTGAATGCCGCCATTCAATTGAAAATTGTTGTCAGGGCTGGAGCCGGGTATGATAACCTGGACCTTCAGGCATGTACATCCCGCAATGTCGTGGCAATGAATACCCCGGGGCAGAATGCCAACGCAGTTGCAGAACTGGTTTTCGAACTTTTGCTTTACCAGATCAGAGGCGGATTCAGCGGTAAAACAGGAAGTGAACTGAGAGGTAAGACTATCGGATTACATGGTTTTGGCAACGTGGGGAAATATGTCGCTGATATTGCACGCGGATTTGGCATGGATATTTATGCCTATGATCCTTTTGTCAGTGAAAGGGTAATGAAAAATAACAGTGCCAAGCAAAGTACAGATATTAATGAGATGTACTCGAAATGCAAGTATATTTCAATCCATATGCCGCTAAATGAAAAAACCATGAAATCAGTGGGGTATGAATTGATTAAGAAGCTGCCTCAGAATGGAGTGGTTGTCAATACTGCAAGAAAAGAAATAATTAATGAAGATGGGCTTCTGAAAATATTTGAGGAGCGGAAGGACGTTTGTTACCTGTCTGATATTGAGCCTGATTGCAAAAGTGTTTTTGAAGAGAAGTACAAGGGCAGATATATTTTCACTGCAAAAAAGATGGGCGCGCAGACAGAAGAAGCAAATATTAATGCCGGTGTAGCCGCTGCACGGCAGATAGTTGATTATTTCACAAAAGGAATTGAAAAATACAGGTTAAACAAATAGAAATAAATTGCTTATGGCAATTGTTAAACCTTTCAGGGGAGTAAGGCCTCCCCGCGAAATAGCTAAAGATCTTGCCTGCCTTCCATATGATGTGATGAACACCATAGAAGCAGGAGAGATGGCAAAAAGCAAAGAATGTTCTTTGCTTCATATAACCAGGGCGGAGATTGACCTGCCCGCGGATATTGATGTGCATTCTGAAGAAGTCTATAAAAAATCAAGGGAAAATTTCGCACTCTGGAAAAGGAACGGCTGGCTGGTACAGGATGAAGAACCTCATTTTTATATCTATGCCCAGACAATGTCAGGACGCACCCAGTATGGAATAGCAGGATGCGCCTCAGTGGATGATTACCTGAACGGAAAAATAAAGAAACACGAACTGACCCGACCAGACAAGGAACAGGACAGGATGATCCATATCCGTACCAATAACGCAAATATTGAACCTGTATTCCTGACATATCCTGCTGTGAAAGAGCTGGATACAATAGTAAAAAAAATTGTCAAAAAGGAGAAAGCTGAATATGATTTCACGGCTGAAGACAGATTCGGACACCATTTCTGGGTAATCCGCGATCCTGAAATAAATAAGCGCGTAGAGAAGATATTTGCTGAAAAGGTTCCCTTTACATATGTTGCTGATGGCCACCACCGGACAGCTGCAGCTGCGCTTGTTGGTAAGGAGAGGCGCGAGAATAACCCGGGGCATAAAGGAACAGAGGAGTATAATTACTTCCTGGCTGTTCATTTTCCTGACAACCAGCTGAGGATAATTGATTACAACAGGACGATCAGAGACCTGAACGGTTTGACAAGTGACGAATTTCTTTCAGGACTGGAAAAGGGATTTCAGATAAAAAACAAGGGGACCAGAACCTATAAGCCACGGAGGCTGCATAATTTTTCGATGTACCTCGAAGGTCACTGGTACAGTCTTACAGCAAGAAAAGGAACATATGACGATAATGACCCTGCAGTGATGCTGGATGTAACTATTCTGACAAATCAGGTTCTTAATCCGATTCTTGACATACAGGATCTCAGACGGTCAAAACGAATAGATTTTGTAGGAGGTATCCGTGGTTTGAAAGAGCTTAAAAACAGGGTCGATAACGGTGAGATGAAAGTAGCATTCGCTCTCTATCCTGTTTCAATGAAACAACTGATCGCAATAGCTGATTCGGGAAATATAATGCCTCCCAAAACCACCTGGTTCGAACCAAAACTCAGAAGCGGTCTGGTAATTCACCTGTTAGACTGATAGTGAAAGATATTTCTTCAAATATCATTTCTCTGAAACAACAGATACCTTCCTCAGTCAGGTTGGTTGCAGTATCAAAAACACACTCAGCTGAACGGATAATTGAAGCATACAATGCCGGACACAGGATATTCGGCGAGAACAGGGTACAGGAGCTTCTCTCAAAAAAGGACCATCTTCCGGCTGATATTGAATGGCACTTTATCGGCCATCTTCAAAGCAACAAGGTTAAATCCATTGTGCCTTTTATCAGCATGATAGAATCGGTCGACAGTTTCAAACTCCTGAAGATGATCAATAGCGAAGGCTTGAAATCAGGCAGGATTATTAACTGCCTGCTGCAGCTTTATATAGCAAGGGAGGAGACAAAATCCGGATTCAGCATGGAAGAGGCAGGTGAATTGATGAAATCGGAAGAGTTTACACAGCTTAAAAATGTAAGGGTGTGCGGCGTAATGGGAATGGCAACGTTTACAGATGATGCTGAACTGATCAGGAAGGAATTCAGATATCTGCATGATTGTTTCTCGGAACTTAAAAGTATCTGTTTTCCCGACCAGCAGTTGTTTAAGGAAATATCCATGGGGATGTCCGGGGATTACAGGATTGCGATTGAGGAAGGGAGCACAATTTTAAGGATTGGAAGTATTATATTTGGTGAAAGAAAGTAGATAGTTATTGGTTATTTGGTAATAGAACTGAGTATGGGAAAACTAGCGGTTAAATATCTTGGGCTGAACCTCAGAAGCCCTCTGATTGTCAGTAGCAGCAGGCTCACATCAACCCCCGGATATCTTAAAGAAGCAGAGGACAGCGGCGCGGGCGCTGTGGTTCTTAAATCTCTTTTTGAGGAACAGATAAATCATTATATAAGTACCTTCCAATCTGCTCCCGGATACCCTGAAGCTGATGATTATATTGCCAGTTACCTTAAGTCCCATTCTGTTGATGAGTACCTTAACCTGGTCAGAAAAGCCAAGGAGTTGCTCAGCATCCCTGTTATTCCAAGCATTAATTGCTTCTCTTCGGAAGGATGGACCGGATTCGCAAGAAACATCGCTGATGCAGGAGCTGACGCCCTGGAAATAAACGTTTTCTTCCTGCCGCTCGACAGAAAGAAAACATCAGCAGATTCAGAAAAAATATATCTTGACCTTATAGAAAAGCTTAAGAAAACAATAAAGATCCCGATTGCAATTAAAATCGGGTACAGATTCTCCAACATCCTGTATATGATAGACCAGTTCTATATGAGGAAAGTTGAGGGAGTAGTAATGTTCAACAGGTTCTATGAACCTGATGTTAATATAGACAGGATCGATATCGTTCCTGCTTCAATTTTCAGCACTGAAAGCGAGAGAAGACTGGTTATCAGGTGGATAGCAATGGCGAGTGCACAGGACTTTAAAATTGATATATCTGCATCAACCGGTGTCCACAGCGGAGCTGATGCTATCAGGTACCTGCTTGCCGGAGCTCATACAGTGCAGGTCTGTTCTGTTCTTTATGAAAAGGGTATCCCGTTCCTTAAGGAAATGAATGGAAAGATTGAAATGTGGATGGATAAAAACGGATTCGGTTCAATCGATGATTTCAGGGGTAAGCTTAACTATCGGAACTATGTTAAGCCGGTGATTTACGAAAGAACCCAGTTCATGAAGTATTTCTCGTCGGAAGACTGAATTTGTTTATCTCTCAAGGATTGAAATCAACTCCTCGGTGAGAGCATACTTCTCATTGGTAAATGAAAACGGGCTCTCCCTGACTATCCTGATTATCTCATCTTTTCTCTCCCTGCTGCTGTTATTGACTGATTCTGAGATAACTGTCATGCATTCAACTGAGGTTGCATAGTCGCTTTTCAGGAAAACCCTTGCGAGATCAACAAGATAATCGGAATAATCAAGGCCGGACTGCCAGCATGATGATATTAACATACTGATAGTGTTGGTTTTCCATGGTTTTCTTATTTCAGCAATCATCTCCGGCCTGACAGTCTGATCCTTAATATCATTAAAGAAATTCTCAATGGTTTTCATCAAGGGCTTATCATCAGAACTATCGTAGAATGAGGCAAGTAAACCAATTACACCCTCGCAAGACTCCTCATCGCGCAATAGCGTAATTGCTTCAGTGACAGCTGATTTATTCTTCCTGCTGAACAGAGCAGCAAGTTCCTTGAGCTTTTTACCTGATCTTATCACATCAATAAATTTCAGGCAAAGGTAGAAATACGTCAAATACCTGGCACTGTTTTTGAAAAATAAAAATAAAGTACTAATTTAGTCGTGAATTACGTTTAGACAATTAAATCCTTTAATTATGAATAAAAAGTACAGAATTAATTCAGGAGTTTTGTTTGTATTTATACTGGCATTGGGTTTTCTGACCGCCTGCAAAGGCGGGAAAAAAGCCCCGGAGGAAGAAATACCGGTTACTTTACCGCAGGATAATGCAGCAATTCTAAAGGAAATTAAACAGGCAGAAAGGATATTCAATGCTTTGCCATCCCCGCTTGAATCGGCTATGCTTATAAAATCAGCCGGAGCCAGATTTGATGAAGCCCTTCTGAACCCGGTAACCAATGTAAATACTTATGTTACCAGCAAGGCTATGGCTCTCAATCTGGGAGTATATACATGTGATCTCAGCTTTGCCAGTCTGTATGAACAGACCCAGTTGCTGATTGATTATATGAATGCTGCCAAAAAAATGGCAGACGGGCTGGGGATACTGAAAGCCATCGAGCAGAAAGATATTGACAACCTGGAAGAGAATATCAATAACAGCGAAGTGATAATGGAGATAGTGTCACAGACATTTATGAATTCAAATTCATACCTTGAGGATAATGGACAGCCTGCTACAGCAGCAATGGTTCTTGTGGGAGGATGGGTTGAAGGTCTGTATATTTCCACACAGCTGGTTGATATCAACGAGTTTAACGGGAATAAGCTTGTCGGAAGGATAATTGACCAGAAACTGTCCATTGACATACTCCTTAACCTTCTGAACAGCAGCAAAGGTAATCCTGCTGTTGATGAGCTGATGCTTGAGGTTGCAAAACTCAAGACGGTTTTTGATAAAATCACAATCGACACGACACCTGTCAGACCTGAATATGATGCGGCTTCCAACACTACTGTACTTAGATCACAGATAAAAACAGATATGACTCCCGCCATATTCACCGAACTTTCATCAGTAGTAGCTGAGATCAGAAATTCATTCGTAAAATAAAACATTATGAGACTATTTAAGACCATAACGCTGACAGCATTTATAATTTGTACCTTAAGCGGGTATGCTGATGCGCAGTGTAAGGCATTTGCCAAGAAAGAGTGTCTTCCGGAACTTGGCACTTACACGCATGACGGTAACTATCATGCAGCCGTTCTGATTGAAGGTGAAGAGGCAGAACTTTATAAGACATTTTATTCCGATATGGAATACAGGGTTGCAATTGTTGGCGAAGATAAACTGCCTGCAATTGAATTCAGGATCATTGATACAAATAAGAACGTCCTTTATTCAAATAAGGATAAAGACTATGCCAGCACATGGGATTTCAAACTAGAATCAAGCCAGCAGCTTAAGCTTGTAATAAAAGTATCATCATTCAACCAGGCCGGAGACACGCCCGCAAGCGGCTGCGTTGCGATCATGTTCGGATTTAAACTTAAAAAATAAGAATATCTTCACGTACTCACCCCCTTATTTTCCCCCTCTCTGCTAAAAACAAAGAGGGGGAATTGTTTTATTTACAACAAGTTACACCCCCTTCTTTGCTTTAGCAGAGAAGAGCTTGTCCCGCGAAGCAACAGCGAAGCGGGAGGGCAGGGGGGATGAGTACATGGTTTAAATGTTTAATTTAGGTGCAAGATACCTTCCCGTATGCGATCCCTTACATTTAGCAAGATCCTCAGGCTTCCCTTCAAAAACCACATAACCGCCATTTTCACCTCCTTCAGGACCAAGATCAATGACCCAGTCACAGCTCTTGATAACCTCCTGGTTATGCTCAATTACAATGACTGAATGACCATGATCCACAAGGGCATTCAATGATCTGAGGAGTTTGTTTATATCATGAAAATGAAGTCCGGTAGTTGGTTCATCAAAAATAAACAGGACATGTCCGCTGCCTTTTTCCTGGCTCAGGAAATATGCCAGCTTTACTCTCTGGCTCTCGCCTCCTGAAAGAGTGCTTGACGATTGCCCCATCTTGATATAGCCGAGACCCACATCAGAAAGAGGTTTTAATTTTTCTGTTATTCTTTTTTCTGCCCTGCCCGGGTGATTGCTGAAGAAATCAATCGCATCATCAATAGTCATTTCAAGCATGTCGTAGATATTCTTCCCATGGTATTTCACCTCCAGGATGTCTTTTCTGAATCTCATGCCCTTGCAAGCTTCACATGTAAGCTCAACATCAGCCATAAACTGCATCTCGACCCTTATTATGCCTTCTCCCTGGCACTCCTCGCAACGTCCTCCTTCAATATTGAATGAGAAATGGGATGCCTTGAAATTATTCTGGACAGATGCCTGGAGCTCTGCATAGAGCTTCCTTATCTCATCGTACGCCTTGAGATATGTTACAGGATTTGAGCGGCTCGACTTGCCTATAGGATTCTGATCCACCATTTCAATTCCGGTAAGGCCTGAAATATCACCCCTTATCTCCCGGAACTGACCCGGCTTAAGGTTATTTCCGCTGATCCTGTTGGACAGATATTTAAATAATGTATCTGATACAAGACTGGATTTGCCAGATCCGCTCACACCTGCGACAGCTGTAATGGTATGAAGCGGGAACTTCACGCTGATGGTCTTGAGATTGTTTTCCCTGGCCCCCATGACCTCAATAAAGCTATTCCATTTTCTTCTTACCTGAGGTACAGGAACTCTTAGCCTGCCACTCAGGTAACCTGCTGTAAGCGATTTGTTTGCGGCAGTAAGGTTGAGTCCTCCATGGTAAACAACCTCTCCTCCGAGCCTGCCTGCCTCGGGTCCCATATCCACAATATCATCGGCAGCCCTGATGATCTCCTCTTCATGTTCAACCACAATCACTGTGTTACCCAGATCCCTGAGCTCCTTAAGCACTTTGATAAGAAGATTGGTATCCCGCGGATGAAGTCCTATGCTTGGCTCGTCAAGAATATACATTGATCCGACAAGGTTGCTGCCGAGGGATGTGGACAGATTTATCCTCTGTGATTCTCCGCCTGATAATGTTGATGAGAGTCTGTCAAGTGTCAGGTAGGGGAGACCTACATCGATAAGGAAGCGAAGACGGATGGTTATTTCCTTCAGCAGCCTTTCAGCAATTATTGCACCGGATGCTGGCAGGTCCAGGTCTTTGAAAAACTCATACAGTTTGTCCACGGGTAGTGAAACCAGTTCCTGGATTGTTTTACCGGCAACCTTTACATATCCTGCCTCCTTTTTAAGCCTGGAACCCTTGCATTCGTGGCATATCGTTTTACCGCGATAACGGCTCAGCAAAACCCTGTACTGGATCTTGAATTTCTTCTCCTCAAGATGCTGAAAGAAACGGTTCAGGCCGTAGAAATACCTGTTTCCGCTCCACAGAAGCTCCTTCTGCTGGGCGGAAAGCTGGAAATATGGCTTATGTATCGGGAAATCAAATAGTTCTGCACCTGAGATTAGCCTTTCTTTCCATTTTTTCATTGTTTCACCTTTCCAACAGGCAATCGCATCTTCATATACCGAAAGATTCTGATCGGGGATAACCAGATTCTCGTCAATACCGATGATTTTACCATAACCTTCGCAAACCGGGCACGCGCCGATCGGATTATTGAAACTGAAAAGGTATTCAGTTGGTTCTTCAAACATGATACCGTCAGCTTCAAACTTATTTGAAAAGTTCTCTCTGGTTGTACCTTTTTCACCTGTTATAACCACCTGGCAAGAGCCCTGTCCGGTCTGGAAAGCCGTCTGAGCAGAGTCGGCTGCCCTGCTGAAATTATCAGCAGAGTGACTCATGACAAGACGGTCAATGACAATATTAATACGCTGACCTGGTTTAAAAGATCCTTTTTCGGTAATTCCCTCTGTCCTGATAATCTCTCCGTCAGACTCGATCCTGTCGAATCCCTGTTTGCTCAGGAAGGCGAAATAATCCAAGATCTTAATGTTCTCCGGGATCTCTCCCGATGAGGTGATAATGACTTTTGTGTTCTCAGGAAGTGATGCGAGGAAGCTGACAATATCATCAACACTATGTTTTTTTACCTCTTTGCCCGAAACCGGGGAATAGGTCGTTCCGGTCCTGGCAAAAAGGAGCCTCATATAATCATAGATCTCAGTAGACGTGCCAACGGTGGAACGCGGATTCCTTGAATTGACCTTCTGTTCGATTGCTATTGCAGGAGGTATTCCGTTTATGAAGTCGACTTCTGGCTTGTTCATCCTGCCAAGGAATTGTCTTGCATAAGCCGACAGGCTCTCAACATACCGGCGCTGTCCTTCCGCATAAATAGTATCAAACGCCAGGGATGATTTGCCGGAACCGGATACACCTGTTATTACAACCAGCCTGTTTCTTGGTATATTTACACTGATATTTTTCAGATTATGAACCCTTGCCCCCCTGATTTCAATGCTTCCGTTCATCAATAAATTCCGGCTGTTCGTGTAAAAATTTTGTTAAAATTCAAAAGTAATACTTTCAAATTAAAAAAAATTGTTTTCTTTGGAGTAACGTTTAAAATCAAAATCAGGGAGGACTGCCTATTCAACAACTCTACTCTTGGTAATTTAAAGAGTGAGCTATGAACAAAATGATTTCCGATTATGAACTGATCCAGAGGTTCATAAAAGGCGAGCAGTCCTGCTTTGAGCAGCTAATCCACCGACATAAGAATAAAGTGTTTGCGTATATCAGTTTATATATACGCGACCAGGCTCTTGCAGAGGATCTTTTCCAGGATACCTTCATGAAAGTGATACAATCCGTCAAAGCGGGAAAATATTATGACAATGGCAAATTCCTGTCCTGGGTAATGCGTATAGCGCACAACCTGATAATTGACCATTTCAGGAAGGTAAAACAGATGAATACTATCTCCAATGATGATTATGAGTCTGATATCTTCAACTCAAAGAAGTTTGCTGATGCCACGGTTGAGGATGATATGATCAAACGGCAGATACAGAAGGATGTACGAAAAATGATCAGCCTTTTGCCTGAGGATCAGCGTGAAGTGGTCATCCTCCGTCACTATGCAGGACTCAGCTTCAAGGAAATAGCTGAAATAACTGATGTAAGCATTAATACAGCTCTTGGAAGGATGAGATACGCCCTCATCAATATGAGGAAGCTGATGGAGGAGAAGAAGATAAGTCTTACACTGAACTGACCCCCTTCCCCGCAAAGGGGGGGCTAAATACTAATACCAAAGATACTTGGCAAATGGGTTTTAGACCCCTTTCAGGGGGTGGCGCAAAGCGCCGGGGGTATTTTTCTTTTAAGATACAATATTATATTAGGGCAGTCGTTTTACATGAAAAATGACGCCTATGGGATTAACTTCTACTCCTTTCCTTTCATACCGCGATATTAAAACTGACAAAACTGACCTTTTTGAGGATGCATTTGGTATTTTTTGCCAGTTCAGCGATGTGATCGGTATCCTGAACCAGGTCAAACCTGCTCCCGGAAGACGGCTGACACGCCGGCTGATTGAGAAAATCAGAAAGAATATTTGAACCGGCGACCGGCCAGCGGTACCCGGCACCCGTTAATTTATGGAACCCCGGAGGTGTTCCATAAACCACCTGATTACTGGTGTAAGAGCCACCAATTTAAGTAGATCCATTTAGAAACATCTGACTTAATATACACATAATCAGGTATATGGCTAAATTTTCCTCTTTTTATCGAAGATTTCTACGATTTTTCTTGTTTATTAATATTCAAAATGATATCTTTGTGATATCACATTAATACTAATTAAAATGAAACAAGAATTTACTGTAAAACCCATGTCGGGTTATTTAGCTCTGCTGATAACATTTTTGTTACTTTGCGGGGCAACTGCCGGATTCGCTTTTGAGATAATCTGGCTTGGTGTTGTATTGACGATCCTGTTTGTATTAGCCACTATCGGATTTACTGTGGTTAATCCCAATGGTGCTTGTGTAATGGTTCTTTTCGGAGCCTATAAAGGTACTATAAAGGAAAACGGATTCTTCTGGGTTAATCCCTTCTATACAAAGAGGAAAATATCGCTCAGAGCCCGCAACTTTGACAGCGAACCCATAAAGGTCAATGACAAGATCGGTAATCCTATAAAAATAGGTTTTGTGCTGGTCTGGAGGGTATTAAATACTTACAATGCCGTTTTTGATGTGGATGATTATCAGCATTTTGTACTTGTTCAGAGTGATGCTGCCCTCAGGAAGCTGGCAGGTTTATATCCTTATGATAATTTTGAGGATCATGAGGCTGTAATTGCTTTAAGAAGCGGCGGAGAAGAGATCAATGATGAGCTGGAGAGAGAAATCCGTGACAGGCTTAAGATTGCAGGGATAGAGGTCATTGAAGCCAGGATAAACTACATTGCCTATGCTGAGGAGATAGCCAATGCGATGCTGAGAAGGCAGCAGGCTACTGCGATTGTATCAGCGCGGTTTAAGATCGTAGAAGGTGCTGTATCAATGGTTCAGATGGCTCTTGAACAGCTTTCAGACAAGAAGATTGTCGACCTGGATGAAGAAAAGAAAGCGTCTATGGTTAGCAACCTGATGGTTGTTCTCTGTGCTGATAAAGATGTCACACCAATAGTCAATACCGGTACTTTACATTCATAATATGAGTGAAAAGAAACCATTTGTTCTCAGGATAAACCAGGAGAAGCTGAAGGCATTGGAGAAGTGGGCAGCTGATGAATTCCGCAGCACCAACGGACAGATTGAGTACATACTCGATCAGGCTCTCAGGAAATCGGGCAGATGGAAATCACAGGAAAAATCTGGTGAACAGCTCACTGGTTGATGAAGTATATGGAATGGCAGGCGGCAACGCCTGCTGTTTCTGTTCTGAGCCTGCTATTCCCGAGATGGACAGGTATGAATCCTTTCTCACCCGCTGTCTGAATTTCCTTTTCTGAGAAATCACCCTCAGGTCCTACAAGTATAACAGCATCACTTCCCTTTCTGTAAACATCCTGAATCCCTTTGCGCACAGAATCCTGATCGCAGTGTGCAATCATCATGATCCCGTTATGCATGCCATTGATAAAACCGCTGAATGAAGAAGGGGCATTGAGTATTGTATCCTGAGCCTTCAGCGATTGCTTCATTGATGAAATAATAATATTGCGAATCCTTTCAGGCTTAATTCCTGGCTTTTCAGTGTTTCTGCATATCAGGGGCGTGATCTCATCAACGCCGATCTCAACGCTTTTTTCAATGAACCACTCCAGGCGTTCGGGATTTTTCAACGGCGAAATTGCAATGTGGAGCCTGTAATCCCTCTTTTCAAAATTCCTTATTACAGTCTCTATTTCTATAGTGCATCTTTTCTGATCAGGTTCTGAAATCACTCCCTCATAAAGATTTCCTCTTCCGTCAATCAGTTTTACTGTAGTTCCTTTCCTCATCCTCAAAACCTTTACAATATGTTTTGATTCATTTTCATCAAGAACATAGGAATTACCTGAGATACCGGGAGCGTAAAATACCTGCATAAGCCAGATTGTTGTTTCAGGGCGTTAATTCTGAACTTTCCCCTCTCATCCTCTGAAGGAACCTCCCAAGCCTGTCTTCAACAGCAATCATATATGTATATGGCACCCTGACAGATGCATCAGGATGTTTCCTGAGGTTCTGTTTTGTATTGGCTATGAGTGAGTTATAGTTAATGTTGAATGCCTGAGTCATCATATTTCCTCTGATATAGGAGAAGTAATACCATGTTGATTCATTGGCTTTCAGATATATATCGAACATATCTCCTGATCTTCTGCGCTGAATTTCAATAAAACCATCAACATAGACATTTATCGGTTGTGTTCCGATAAATCCAATTCCGATAGGGCCTGATGACCTGAATGAAGATGATGATTCGTTCCAGTAAAGCTTCACGTCATTAAGCAGCAGCTCAAAATTGAACTCCCTGGGCAGGTTTCTTGATGTGCCGAAAAGATCAAGCTCTTCTTTCATCTGTGATGCAGCTTCTGTACCAATAAGATCCTTCATTCCCTTGATATACATCTCACTGCTGAGGTTCACCGGCTTAAGGGTGGGCACCATCCTTATTTCATCGCTCATCATTTTCAGGGCTTCCACTGAAAAATGGAAGTCAAAAGCCAGTATTGCATCTATATTGACATCACCTGAATCGACAGTGTGTATCACCTTTCCAGCGCTGGTCATCTTAACCAGGTCGTAGTTTGTACCGAAATTCAGTCTGCCTTCACTTGACAGTATGCAATAATTACGGTCATATGCAACCAGATTGCCATTAAGGCTCAGGTCAGCCAGCTTTTCGCGCGAAGTTATCACATACCGGCTTCTGGCTTTATCGAAATACAGGAATCCCTGGGAGCTTACGAGATTGGCATCGGTCCAGGATTTCTGTGCAGAGAGGAATGTCGGATATATATGTATTGAATCGATATTCAGGAATGATCCCGAGAAAATCATATTGTCATTTGCATCACGAGGTTTCTCGCTTATAGGTATCATTACATTCTTCGGATCAATATATGCTTTGAATTTGACAGGATAACTGGCAAGCTTATCGCACCTATGGATTATCCCTGCAGAACCTGTGAAGGAAAGCTGCTCTTTTGACGCGTAAAGATTCACATCACCAGCAAATGTGAAATCAGGGCTGAGCATGAATTTCTGGCTTACAGGTATATATCCCCTGGCACTTGTAGCCATGGTATCAACGGTGACTTCAGCAAAACTGATCTGCTGTATTTCCTTGTTTTCATCCACATAATCATAAATTGCGCTTCCGAAGTATCTTTTTGTCGATTCAATATCAATCTTGGCAGTATGAAGTATATGCCTGTTGTTTACCGCAACAACAGCATTCTGGAGCTGCTGGATCTTAGCCCTCCTGTTAATAGTTATCTTCCCCTTTTCAGGTTGTATCAGCGCATCAGCGATATGTATATAATTTATATTTTCTGCCTCAATGTACTCTTCGTTAAGATGATAGCTTCCTTTAAATGAAGTGAAGGCAATTGTATCTTTAATCACATTGGTTGCGAAGAATGTTGGTTTGTCGAGATTTGCGAAATCCAGTGCCAGGAGTTTGTCAGGCTGCATAAGTTCAGTATCCTTCTTCCCTTTCTGCTCCATGTTCAGGATCTTTGTAGTCATGTTATACGTAAAGTCGGTCATTGTACAGATATACTGGATCTCAGGGAATTTAACGACTGAAGTGTCGGTATTCAGATGGAACTGTGTCGTCTGAAGATCAAAATTAATATCTGTTCTTACATTTTCAGCAATGAAGGCATATCCGCTCGTGGAAGGTGACTTGAGGTTATACATCGAAGTATCTGCTTTTATCTGGCCTGATGCAAAGCTGAAGAGGTCCGAGGTAACCCTTGAGTCAGTTGTATTTATTATACCTGATCCTTTCAGGACAGCAGGAGTAAGTGTCAGGTTTCCGTCAAGCAGGGTGCCATTGTCAAACATTTCAAAGTTTTTACCATCGGCATTTGATGCCATCCACTCATCCTTTCTGGTAAGCCATTTTATGTCAACATCCTCAGAATGCACCGACGGGAAGAAGCCTGAAACATCTTTATCGATATTAAAGGAAACAGCCTGAGTCACCATGGAATCAGGATAGAATTTAAACTCCTCCGATACAGTAGTGGAGGTCAGGTGCTTCAGGGATCCGCCACCGATGAGACCCCTGTTGCTCATGTTGATATTTTCATACAGAACTCCCTTATCTCCGTAAACATCAACCCCCTCTTCAGGTATTACCATGTTGAATCCAAGGGAGTTGTTTTCCTGAATGGTCAGATACTGGCGGGTAGGTTTAAGAATATTTCCTGCAACGAATTCACCGACAAGGTTCATGTCCTCGTTGGTATAGTGGTCAATATTCTCATATGTGAATGGATCAACCTTGAAATAGAAATCCTGCTGGGGATATACACCCTCCAGTCCCGGTATCTTATCAAAGAAGATATATGAAAATGTCACGGCATTAATTATGGGATACTGCCTGAGACTCCTTAGTCCTGACTTGTTATTGGGATCATCAATGTACAGTTCGGCAGTACCCAGCTGAATGAGGTTATCTACCTCTTTGATTATCGGATTGCCATAATCATCTTTCCTGTCGGTCTCCACAGCAATCTTTATTGAATCGATTTTTTCAAGCCTTATTTTGAAAGTGTCATAACTGAATGAGAAGTTATGTCCGAAAACAGTAAAAAGACCTGCTTCCACGACTCCGTCAAACTCCATGCTCCTGTTTTTACCAATTACAACTCGCTGACCGTAGGGATACACAGCCACCCTCTGTGAGTCGCTCAGGTAAACACCGTTGACACCGTTAACGGTAAGCCGGAAATTATGCAGGTCAAGTATTGCATTATCAACAGGTGCTTTTGTTTCACTTGCTATGCTCAGAACATCATAATCCTTCCTTTTTGCATAGGATTCGAGAAAATCGTTTACTTTCTTCTTAAGTGTGATTTCATTATACTTCCTGTTGTAGAACACAAAACCCCTGTTAGCCATATCGATGCATAATGAAGTGACGGCTTCAACTGGCCTGTTCATCCATTTGGCAAACTCCTCAACCGGAAACGTTTCAGAATAATACCAGTCTGCAAACCTCTTGAGCATTACCAGGGGATGGTAATCATCCATTCCTGCCAGCCGCATGAAGTAGTTGGCATCAAAGAATGACGCGGATTCAAATTGTGCCTGTCCCAGGGCAGCTCCTCTTGCCCTGGATAATACTATTCTTGATTCATTCATATTCCATGACAGGTATTCGAAGTACATGTCAAGATTATGAAAGGAATCAAAATATGGACTTCTGGACACGGGATTATTGCCCCGGAAAAGGTTAACCTGTCTCATCTCCACATTATAGGAGAAACCCAGGTTTGAATGGAATATTGAATCAGCATCAAGGTAGAGTGATATACTGGTCTCTGAGCTGTTAAGGCCGTTCTTTGAGAAGATGAATTCATCAGACTGAATTCTGAGGTAAAGAGTATCATTTCTTAGAAGTGTGATCCTGGCAGGAGTTAATTGAGTCCCTGCGCCCTTCACAGTAGCTCCTTCAAATGTAAGGCCTCCTTCATAGTTTACTCCCTGGTATATATTATCAAGTCTGAACTCTTTGATATATGTCTCAAACCGCGGGAAATTGGCTCTCTCCTTGTTTTTAAAGGTTATTGACTGATCAGACAGCAGACCATATACCGGCGTCTTAAAATAGGTTTTATGATTAAGCTTTGCTGAGTCAACAGTAAAACTGTTCTTTGCAATATTGATGTTGTAATTCTCAATTTCTGCAAATACATTCTCCCTGTCATACCCTGCCTTTTCCCATGTTATTATTCCTTTCTTACCATGAAACTGCTGAATTTCAGGGAAATAATAACCAGTGGCATTATATATCTCTGTGCTGTCCTTCTGTGAATAACATGTCAGGGTGGAGTTTGTTATCTCAACATAAAACACTGTATCGTGCAAGAACTTAAGCGGATTACCCTTAACCTTCCATTGAATTGCAGTAGATTCTGAGAGGACATTATTACTTATCATCATTCCGGTATTCTTTATATACCTGGCAATTCTGTCAGTGGAAAACCTGGGATTGAACAACATCTCACTTAGCCCTGTCAGCCAGTTACCCAGTATCTCTTCCTGGTTCTCTTTATCGTTAAATGCTTTCAGGGTAATGAAGAAATCATTGAAATGCGGGACTGGTCTCATTGATCTTGCTGAGAACTGGCTCGCAATATCAATAATCCCTGTCATGTTTTCCCTGCTGAAGGCTGAACTGTCCCATGCTGAAAGAAATGAATTCAGATTGGTCTTCTGGACATCGTTCAGATTCGGACCCATGAACAATGTCAGTTCGTCACGGTATTTTGCCGGATCTCCGGTAAAAGGCGATTTGACCTGGGGAAACAGGTCAGCAGGTAAAAATATCCGGATAAACAGAATTAGAATTACCAGCTTCCTGATCATAATACTGAAAGTTACTGTTTAAAATCTATACGGCTTCCACTATTGCCGTGAAATCTTCCTTTTTAAGTGATGCTCCTCCTATGAGACCGCCATCTACATCGGGTTTTGAAAAGATCTCTGCAGCATTCGAAGGCTTGCAGCTTCCGCCGTAAAGTATTGTCATATCTTCTGCGCACTCTTTTCCATACTTGTCAAAAATCAATCCCCGGATATACTTGTGCATCTCCTGTGCCTGATCGGGTGTAGCGGTTAGACCTGTACCGATTGCCCATACAGGTTCATATGCAATTACCACATTTCTCATCTGTTCAGCGGACAAAGTGAAGATGCCCTCCTCCATCTGGCGCTTAACAATTACCAGGTGCTTGCCCTCCTCTCTCTCTTCCTTTACTTCGCCGCAGCAGAAGATGACCTTCAGACCGCTGTTCAGCGCAATTACAGTTTTCCTGTTAAGAAACCTGTCATCCTCATGAAAAATGGTTCTTCTCTCAGAATGACCGATTATCACGTATTCAGCTCCTGCGCTTTTGACCATCATTGCCGAGACTTCTCCTGTAAATGCCCCTGACGGCTCCGAGGCGCAGTTCTGTGCACCAAGTGCGACCTTACCTTTCCTAAGAATGTCGGAAATGCCCGGAAGGTGTATGAAGGGAGTGCATAATATCACTTCTGCCTTCACCGGAGGCTTTTCCCTGAAATACTGGTCGATAGTATTTGCGAACCGCAATCCTTCCTCAAGAGTCATATTCATTTTCCAGTTGCCGGCGACTATTTTCTTTCTCATAGAAATACTGTATTTAGGTTTAAATTATTGTTTATTTATTAATTTACTTAATGCCTCTGAATCAGGAATATTTGCCCATGACCATTTCCCCAGGATTGTGCCTCTTTTCAGCAGCAAGAAGCCGGGATTTGATCTTATCATTGTTTTCAGGGTGGTTTCGTCAGTGAAGCAGTAAGCGAGACCGTTTTCATAATTTTTTACTTCGTCTGCCCCGGATGCTGTCAGAATGTAAAAGTCAATCATGCGGTTAATGCAATACTTCCCCAGCTCAAATCCTTCCCTCAGAAACTCAGGATCAGCATCCTCAAGCTTCCTGGAAATCATCAGAACAGCGGGTTCTTCTGAAAATAAAACCTGTTGTGTAATATCCTCCCCGGCAAGTGTTACCATGGTAAGGTCATGGATAGGCGGTTCATAGCCCTTTGATAACAGAACAGATTTCTGGTCTACAAACTTCCATGCAGTATCACCGGCAGGGTAATTATCAAGGGTAAACTCCTTCTGCTCTCCTTCCTTTTCATAGATAAAGGTTGTCTCGTACTTATCTGCCGGCATGCCCTCGGGAATTATCATCTTATCCGGAATATATGTGCCTGTTTTATAGGGCAGAAAGTCGATTACGGGCAGATACCTGAGATTGTAGATTATAAAGGAAAAGAAAGCCACGAGCATTATTGAGATGATTGCCCACTCCCTCGTTATTCCCTGGTGAGGAATTATTTTTTTTCTGGTTATAAAAAGACAGATGACAGGTATCAGGAGGATGATGTTCTTGATAAAAGTCTGCCAGTTGGTCAGATGTATTGCATCTCCGAAACAGCCGCAGTCCGAAACAGGATTGGTTAAAGCAAGGATAAAAGTCAGAGGGGTGAATATTATCATCATGACCATGACGATCCATATTCCTGTTTTCTGCCTGATATTGAACAGTACGCTGAATCCTCCGATGAACTCAGCAGCACAAAGGACTATTGCAGCTATAAAGCTTATTCCACCCAGAAAATCAAGATTGAATGCATGGAAGTAATCCTGGAACTTGTAAACAGTCCCCATAGGATCTATGGCTTTGACAGTTCCGGAGAAGATGAATACTACCCCGACTATTATCCTGCATAAAATTCTGATTATCTTCATTCTACAGGAGTTTTCTTTCGCTTATTAAATTGATTATGCGTTTGAAAATCTTTTCCGGCGGGAGCATGATTCCGCTATCATCACTGCAGTTCACGATACAAAGACGGCTGTCTGAAACCGCGACATGGAGATAGATCTCTCTTACTCTCTTTTGAAATGACAATGACTCTTCGTGTATATCCTTTGTGCCGTTAAGATACTCCCTGTCTTTACCGGTTCTTGATGACAGAAGTTTCTTTTCGGTGAATGAGAATGGAACATCAAGAAAAATATTAAGGTCGGGCAGGGGTAACTCGAAATGGCTGAACTCGAGATCAAGGATCCACTTCCGCAGGGCATCCCTCTCTGCGGGACTGTTGATTTTTGCACACTGGTACGCGATATTGGAATATGTATACCTGTCGAGAAGAACTATATTCCCTTGTTTCAGCCACCCTGCAATAATAGCTGAAGCGTCTTTCCTGTCGCCTGCATAGAGCATTGCAACAAGCCATGGATCCACTTCATTCAGTGAACCGAACTCACCCCTGAGAAACCTCGCAATAAGCTCTCCGAAATATGGAGAATCTGTCCGGGGAAAGTGAAGATATTCACAGTTATAGCCTTTACCGGAAAAGAATTCTTTCAGTAATCTGATCTGTGTTGATTTACCAGCTCCGTCCAATCCTTCAACTACAAAAAGCTTCATGTATGGATAATTGCTTTCAGTGCAAATGTAATAAGCCTTGAGCAAAGTTGAAAACTAAAATCAGATAAACACGATTTATGTTCCCTGATTGCCGGTTATAATATTTTAGTTAATTTCGGAAGTTAAACATAACAGGGTGACCAAAAAACCTAAGTATATTAATGCAGCAGGGAAACTTCTTGATCTGAGCGTTCCGAAAGTGATGGGGATACTCAATATCACTCCTGACTCATTTTATAAGGGAAGCAGGGTGATGGATGAGAAGGAGATAATAAGGATTGCCGCGGAAATGATTAAAGATGGCGCTGATATACTTGATATAGGCGGTTATTCCTCCCGTCCGGGGGCGGCTGATGTTTCTGCTGAAGAGGAAAAGAAACGGGTTCTTATGGCTATATCATTGATACATAAAGAATTTCCTGATGTGATACTCTCTATTGACACTTTCAGGTCGGAGATTGCCTTTGAAGCTGTGACAAGTTGCGGAGCCTGCATTATCAACGATATATCGGGAGGAGAAGCTGACAAGAATATGTTCAGTGTTGTACATACCCTGAATGTTCCGTATATAATCATGCATATGAAAGGAAAACCTCAAAACATGCAGGAAAATCCGGTTTATGAAGATGTTGTGGCTGATATCCTTAAGTGGTTTGGCAGCAGAATAGTAAGACTGCAGTCGGCAGGAGTAAAGGATATCATAATTGACCCGGGATTCGGATTCGGAAAAACGGTAAAACACAATTTTGAAATGCTTGACCGACTTGGTGATTTCTCTGTAGCCGGACTACCATTACTTGCAGGCGTCTCAAGGAAATCGATGATCTGGAAGACACTTGATATCAATCCTGATGAAGCTCTTAACGGTACAACGGTCATTAATACCATTGCTCTTATGAAAGGTGCTGATATCCTGAGGGTGCATGATGTAAGAGAAGCTGTGCAGGCTGTCAGGCTGATTGAAAAGATAAAGAATACGGAGAACCGGGTTTTATTTCAGGACAGATAATACAGGAAAGATGTTGGTACCTTTCACAATACTTGATATAATTGATATTCTTCTGGTTGCCCTGATCATGTTCCAGCTTTACAGGATAATCAAGGGGACTTCAGCTTTCAGCATCTTTATTGCGGTTTTCTTCATATACCTCTTCTGGCTGATTGTAAAGGCACTGAATATGCAGCTTGTGAGCTCGATGCTCGGACAGGTGATCGGAGTTGGGGTGATAGCCCTTATTGTAGTATTTCAGCAGGAGGTGAGGCGCTTTCTGCTTGTTATGGGTAACAGGTACCTGAAGAACCGCAATTTCTCAATAATCAGGCTGTTTGGCCCTGTCAAGGATGATCCGGGCGGACCGATCCTCGCTGAAGAGATTGTCAGGGCTGCTGAATCGATGGCATCAAAGAAGATTGGCTGCCTCATTGTGATAGCACGACAGAGTAATCTTGATATGTTTACCGAAGGAGGTGAGATAATAAAAGCCCGGATAAGTGCTGAACTGTTAGAGACGATCTTCTTTAAAAATACTCCGCTTCATGACGGAGCTGTTCTTATTGATGACGATATGATACTGGCAGCACGCTGCCCGCTGCCTGTAACTGATCAGTATACTCTTCCGCCGAAATTCGGAATGAGGCACCGTGCAGCAATAGGTATGTCGGAAAACTCAGATGCCCTCGTCGTGGTGGTATCAGAAGAGACCGGACATATCTCTGTTGCTGATGCCGGTGAGATCCGCGAAAATCTGACTCCGAATGAACTCAGGAATATCCTCCTGATGGAGAAGGTATGGTAAGAACGGCAACCGGCAACCGGCAACCGGTTACCGGATTATCCTTAGTCTATTTTATACATCATTAGTGTTTCAGCATCCTTCACATATATTGTATTACCTGAAATCACAGGAAATGCATAGACCGGTGTTTCCGAAACTTTGTATTTAGCAATTTCAGTATATGCTTTGGGATCTGGTTTCATCACAATCAGGTATCCGGTGCTCGGGAATCCTATGATTACTGATCCGCAATCTACTATTGTTGCAAAATCGCTGCTGGTAGCAGCATCTATCCAGCCTGTTTGTCCGTTTGCAGCGTTGAGGCTGTATATTTTTCTCAGGTCTGTGAATCCATAAAGGAATCCGTTTATCAGCACCGGTGTATTCCATTTGGCGCCAACCTCTGCAGTGCTCCATAACTCCTTTGTGCTGAAATTACTTCCCTGCTTTACTACCTCAAGTGCTTTGGTTCCTGTACCCTGACCGGTATAATATATTTTATTTCCGTCTATGTAAGGGCTGACACAGTTGTAGAAACGCTGAATCGGAATTGCAGGCACCTGCCACAGAAGCTTTCCGTCAGAGAAATTCAGAGCCATAAGGTTCTTTTCTGTCTGTACAATAATATGCTTTTGTCCCTCAATTCTCATAAGGGATGGAGATGCATAAGCAGGTCCGTCGCCGCTCCATTTCCATTTTTCATTTCCGGTATTGAGGTCCAGGGCAAGCACTTGCCCATTATCTTTTGCACCAACATGAACTATGCAGACATTATCAACTATCAGAGGAGACATCCCCGTAAAGAATGAGGGTACTGCATTGGTCGGATTCTCTTTTCTCCAGACTACCTTGCCGGTGCCGGCATCGAGACATGAAAGAATACCGGTTACACCGAATGTCACTATCTTCCCGCTGGCTACTGCAGGAGTGCTTCTTGGTCCGGGATGTGATGCAGATGGACCGGTTGAAGAGGCTGATGCGTAAGATTCTTTCCACACTTCTTTCCCTGTCGATGCATCAAGACAAAGAATAACCTCATCACCACCCTGCCTGGTATGCAGATATATCTTTTCTCCGACCAGAACAGGCGAAGCATCACCTGTTCCAACAGTGTCCCTCCATTGAAGCTCAAGTTTTTCGGGCCATGAAGCCGGAGCCTTGAAGCCAGTTGCCTTGCTGTCGCGTGAGGGTCCTCTGAATTGAGGCCAATCCTGTGAATACAGGTTAGCAGCGAATATGACTATCATTAAAAATGAAGCTATAAACATAATTTTCCTTTTCATAATCTTAAGTTTTAAATGTCAAATGCATATCGATACCCCTGGGGCAGGAGGTCAGAATTTTTCTATCAGTGAAATCACCAGTTCTTCATTATTATCAGATGCTTTCTTTTGCAAAGTCTTGTTGATCAGCTCCTTTTTATCAGGAAAGAGTTTGATAAGTGATTTCCTGTTGAGCTGTATCTGGTGAAAAATATTGCCTGAGCCGGTGATAAAGTATTTTGTTATATCCTGGTACTCATCGAAACGCCTGTCGGCGCTGTACGCCCCCTTATAGTCAGCTTCAACAAACAGTTTATCAGGTATTTTGATAAAACTCACCGGCCCTGCTGCCAGGACCTGGTAGAATTTGGTTTCTTTCAGGTTCTTCTCAAATTTCAGGCCTTTTGTTGTTTTGAATATCATCTCCTTATCTTCCTTCACTATTATCAGTTCATTGACATTATCAGCTGGCAATGCGAATAACTTTTTTGTCTCAGGGTCGGTATAAAGAACAGCATTCCCGGCGAGATCAATGTCAGTTTCCAGTTTAATATAAAAATCCTTGTCATTCACCAGGAGGTAAGATGTAAGAAGAGTACCAAACAATCTGGGACTTCCGACTACTCCCTCATACCTGGTATCAAATCCGATCCCGCCGGTAGAATATGGTGCAAGGTTAGCGATAGCATTTAAGTTCTGCTGGGCGGTTATGCCTGTCTGGTATATGTTCACGTTCTGGGCATACACATCCGCTATAATGAACAGGAAAATGACAAAAGAAAAAATATTTTTCATCACTAAGTCACTTTTAAACGTTATACGGTTAAGCATACTTATGAGTGTAAATATCTTTGATTTACTCCATATATCAAAACATATCCGGCTAATATTTTCTCCCCTGTAATCTCTGCGATTGTTGCTTTATTATTAAGTTTGAAAAGTTTTTTCAGCATTGTATGCAAGAATCTTTTTCAAATTACCCGGCAATTCTCATAACAGGAGGCACTGCGGGTCTTGGACTTGGACTGGTAAAACTGTTTCTGAAGAAAGGCTATTATGTAGTGGCAACCGGCAGGAATCCTCTGATTCTGTCGGAATTTGAGGAAAGATTCAGATTATACAGGGTTGATTTCAGCGACCTGGAACAGACTGCGGAAACCGTTAAAACTATCTGCAATAATCATTCAATCAGCTATGTGGTAAATAATGCAGGGATATTAAGTCCTCCGGATTTCAGGATCACCGGGGACGGGAATGAATGTACATTCCAGGTAAACTTTCTTGCTCACCTGCTTATAAATGAAACAATTATAAGAAAATTTGGAGGTTATCACCCGATACGGATTGCTGCCATTACATCAGTGGTATATAAGATTGCCAGGACAGACCTGAATTACTGCAAAAATGAAAGAGATTATACTTCACTAAGAGCATATTCCGATTCAAAATTCTTCATGGCATTAATGTGCAGCCAACTTGCAAACAGACATAATAACATTGATTTCAGGTGTTTCAGTCTTGACCCCGGAGTATTCGGTTCATCCATCTACCGCATGCAGAAAGGATGGTTCAGATTCCTCTACCATATTGCCGCACCATTTATGAGAAGACCTTCCGGTGTAGCAAAAGTGCTTGCTGAAATTCTGACAGATCCCGGTTTCTCCAACGGAGTCATTTACAACATCAGGAAGAAAATAAAGCAGATGAAAGAGATTGACAGGGATATTATCAATAATTTCTGGAAAGAGTCATATTCGCTGATAAGATCATATCTTGATTAAATTCGGTTTTTGAATGAACATAACCGGACTTTTTTTATAAATTGCTTTATTGTTTTTAAGGTTTCTCTTACAGGAAAATAATAATTCATCTTATGAAAAACTTATTCCTCAAAATCATGGTATTAGCAAGTTTCTTTGGCATTACAGGCTGCAAGAGCTCAACCGATCCTTCAGAATGGAGCAGCAAGCAGATTGACAAATGGTTCGAAAAAGGCGAATGGCTTAACGGCTGGCAAGTCGAACCAGATGCATCAATTAACAGAAAAATATTTGCCATTTCATATTTCAGCCATAAAGAAAGATGGGACAAGGCATTTTCATTCTTAAAGGATAATGACCTCGCAAAGCTTGAGCTCAGAAGGCATGAGATAGATGGCAGTGATGTGTATGCTCCGGTAAGTGAGTATATTACAAAGAATGAAGAGGATGCCCGATATGAAGCCCATATAAAATATATTGATATACAATATGTTATTAGCGGGAAGGAGCTCATTGGTATTGCCCCGATGTCGGAAAAGAAAGAGATTTTGGAGCCTTACAATGAGACAAATGACGTAATGTTCATGACTGTGAACCAGATCATTAATTCAAAGGCTTCACCGGAGAGGTTCTTTATCTTTTTCCCGGATGATATTCACCGTCCGGGGCTGAAGGATGGCGGGAATTCACAAGTCAGGAAAGTTGTTGTTAAGGTGAAAGTGGATTAAGAAGGTATGCCGGTTTGACGGTACGACCATCCAGCCGCTCTGCAACCTCACTGGAATACCTTTATACCTGAGCATCGACATGAATAACAGTGTTTGCATCCCGCAGTCTCCCCTCCGGTTGCTTATTACATATCCGGGAATGTCGGGCATGATAGAATATTCCAGGGCTCCTGTCCATGGAATATTTTCCTTGAACCACATATATATCTTCCTGACAGTTGTAACAGGATCATCCTGAGGATTTGTGATTGAATCGGCCAGTTTAACAACTTCAGTGAGATCACCTTCATTAAAGCTGGTTTCAATTTCATTAAGGATTTTATTGCAGTCCGGCTTTGTATTGCATCTTGCAACATGCAACTTGAAACTAATTTGTAAAGATTCACAGATGTTTCTTACTATATTTGTTACTGGTTGATTCAAGTGGCATACGATGAAAATTGACCATACAGCAATGTGGGTTACTGACCTGGAAAGGGAAAAGGAATTCTTTCTGAGGTTTTTTGATTGTACTGCAAGTGAGAAATATGTTAATTCATCAAAACAGTTTTCCTCTTATTTTATAGCTTTCCACGATGGAGGAAGGATCGAAATCATGAAGCGGGAGAACATGAAACCTGCAGAAAAAGGAGAGTCGCCCGGATATGCTCATATTGCAGTGGATGTCGGATTGAGGGAAAAAGTTGATAGTCTGACTGATATTCTGGGAAGGGCAGGAGTTGTTGTTGAGAGCGGTCCGCGTGTAACAGGTGACGGATATTATGAAAGTGTCATACTTGATCCGGAGAATAACAGAATAGAAATTGTATCTGAATAAACCTATAAATATATACCAATGGCAAAAGTAGCAATGCTCGGAGCCGGTTTTATCGGCGATTTTTACACTTTTTCCCTTCATGGTCAGCGTAACCGCGACCGTGTGGTTGTCATTTATTCAAGAGATAAGGACAGGGGAAAGGCGTTTGCAAAGAAGCATGGAATACCCAGGTGGACCACCTCCATGAAGGAGGCTGTCAATGATCCTGAAGCTGAAGTGGTTGTTATCGGTCTGCCAAACAATCTTCATCTTGAGGCTGTTAAGATTGCAGCGTCGGCAAAGAAACCTGTCCTTTGCACCAAACCGCTGGGTAGAAATGCAGCCGAAGCAAAGAAGATGCTTGACCTGGTCGAAAAGTCAGGTGTAATGCACGGCTACCTGGAAGACCTTGTTTACCCTCCGAAGACTCTCAAGGCGTTGACTTCAGTCAGGGCAGGAGCAGTAGGAGAGGTTACATGGGTTCGTTCGCGCGAAACACATCCCGGACCACATAGCGACTGGTTCTGGACAAAAGAGCTTTCAGGAGGAGGGGTCCTTCTTGACATGGGCTGCCATTGCATCGAGATAGCCCGTAATTACATTGGTAAGGATATAAGGCCGGTTGAAGCAATATGCTGGGCAGACACCCTTGTTAAGCCCATTGAGGCTGAGGACAATGCAGTAGGACTGGTCAGATATGAAAACGGTGCTGTGGGACAGTTCGAGGTAAGCTGGACATTCCGCGGGGGAATGGATCTGAGGGATGAGGTCATGGGAACTGAAGGGACGATATGGATAAACAATTTCCTGCGCACCGGATTTGAGATGTTCACTGCAGGAGGAAAGAAAGGATATGTTGCAGAAAAAGCCGAGTCTCAGAAGGGCTGGCTCTTCCCTGTAGGCGATGAGGTGGTTGAGCTTGGTTATACCGATATGTTCACCGATATGTTCAACGCTTATGAGCAGAAGAGAAAGCCGAGGGAGACTTTTTATGACGGATATGTTGTAAATGAGATCATGGATGCCTGTTACCGTTCGGCAGTTTCAAAGAAATGGGAACCGGTGAAGCTCTTTGAGTGGAGAGGCAGGAAAAAAACGTCCAGGATCTCAGGCATCAGGGATTTTGACAAGGATCACATTTTTGTCAAGGAGGAGACCATGCCAGACGGCAAGGTAAAGATCATACTCAAGCACAAGAAGACAGGAAAGATCAGTCAGAAGATTAAAAAGTAGATTTCAGTTATTATTCTGACACAAAATTTAAAAGCCCT
>CAZGGZ010000014.1:0-19545 GCA_964525415.1 uncultured Rikenellaceae bacterium
ATAAATTTAGAATAGTTAGCTCTTTAAATCATCACATAGATGGTGCACTTATATATTATGACATAATAACTAATCCTCAGAAAAAAACTTTATTTGTTTGGGCTAGAGCACAACTTAATACAAAGTCGGCTAATGGTGCTGGCATTTATAATCTTTATCATAGTATCCCTTGGGGTATTGCTCCTGGTTATCATGAGAACACAGGTCTTTCTTCCAAAACTCTTTTCTATGATATTTACGAATTACCAGTTATGTTTGAGACGAGCTATTGCCCAGTCTACAGTCGCGGACGATTAATCACAGATGGTATTCCACAATGGATTTATGTTTATTGGCCTGATGCTCTTGAACATTATCCACCCTTCGAAGAGCCAGACTGGATTCCTGGTGTAGACGAACCTTTCTAGAATATCCTTTGTAAAATAACTTTGCTTTTATCAACCTTCATCTTTTTCTTGTTCTTTACCTCTGCATTTTCTCAGGAAAAAGTGAATCCTTCATTTTTCAGAAATCAGATAGGAATTCAGTTCAATCCATTTATAAATGAACGGTTGCTGAGTAGCGGAGGGCTTAGAATGATAGATGCTGTTTCTGCCTTGCCCTATGGGTACAGGATTACCAAAAATATTACTACCGGAATGGAATTTTCCTGTGGTTTCCCAATTAATATAAATTCAGATCAAAACTATCGTTACTTCAATTATTTTGGATATAAGATAGGCTTATATACCAGATATTCACTTCTCTCCGAAAGACGATTTCAGGTATTTGCAGAAGCTTCTCCTTACTTTTCTCACTACTGGAGGGAATTAACTTCATCATCTGACCAGACTCCATACAGTGATGACAAATTTGGGTACTATATTGCACCTGGTGTGAGCTTATACTCAAAAAGCAAAAGAATCAGCTTCGATCTGTATTACAAATTCTCTAATCTCGTGTTTACAAACCGCAATAATTCAGTACTTTCTTATAAAGTCAATTTTAATTTTTAATGCGGCAAATTCTTAAAATACTCACCTTTCTTGTTATTCCTGCTTCAATACTTTCGTGTGAAAAAGTGATTGATATTGAGTTGCCTGAGGCCGATACCAAAATTGTTGTAAACAGCTTTTTTACTGACAATTCCCGGATAAAGGTCCATTTATCAAGAAGTATCGGAATTCTGGAAAGTACTTTCCCTGAATGTACAGATGCCTTAGTAATGGTGAGGGAAAATGACATCATCATTGATACAATGTACATGGAGTCCGGATATTACTATTCCCATTTTCTGGCTGAAAAAAATAATAATTATGCCTTAGAGATCATTACACCTGATTTGGACACTGTTTTTTGTGAGGATATTATTCCGGAAAAAACAATTCTTCAAAGCTATGTTTGTGCTGATTCGATATTAATCGATGAGGATGGAATGATAATAAATGAACTTAAACTTGATTTCCAGGATTTACCCGGACCATCCTTTTATGAAGTAGAATTGGAAGCAAAAGATGTTATCCATAACTATAAGATGGGACTCTGGTTTAAGAAAAACTCTGACCCAGTAATAACCTCAACAGGACTGCTTGATTATAATCCCGGAACACTGATTTTCACAGATAAAATGTTTGACGGAAAACAATGTTCGGTAAAAATTTATTTTGCTACTCAAGCGTATTTAGATTATAACCTGAAGATCATTTTCAGGTCAGTTTCAAAATCTTATTACAAGTACAAAGAGAAGCAGTTTGCATATCTGTTCAGTCTTGATTCTGATATTTTCTTTGGGATGAGCGAGCCAATAAGCCTTTATTCAAATGTTACAGGTGGCTATGGAATTTTTGCAGGCTATTCATCAGATGAAAAAGTAATAATCGTCCGGTAAATGATAAGGAGGTTCATAATATATCTCTCTCTTTTTGTATTTGTTACTCATGGGTATTCTCAGAAGATCTCAATTAGCGGTTATGTAACTGACTCAGCATCAGGTGAAATAATTGCCGGCGCTACTATAACAACTCCAAACTATTTAAATTATGCAATCTCAAATAGTTATGGTTATTATATCCTAACGTTGAATCCATCAGAAGATTCCGTTAAAATTCAATCCTCTTTTGTTGGATTTTCTCCTTCATCTTTTTCAGTAAAACCCAATCACAGTCAAAAGGTTGATTTCGCATTAATAAACAGGAATATACTTGACGAAGTGATTGTAAGCGCTGAAAAAGCAACTACTTATGAAAGGAGAAAGGAAATGAGTGTTGTGTCTGTGCCAGTTTCAAAAGTTTCTGCCATGCCGGCTCTCGGAGGAGAATCTGATATATTAAAATCACTGCAACTAATGCCCGGGATCCAGTTCGGGAATGAGGCATCCAGCGGCTTATATGTCCGCGGCGGAAGCCCTGATCAGAATTTGATGGTTATTGATGATGTCCCGGTATATTATGTAAACCACCTTGGCGGATTTGTTTCAACCTTTAATTCTGATGCAATTAACAGCATGAAGCTTGTTAAAGGGGGGTTCCCTGCTCATTACGGAAGCAGATTATCCTCTGTTGTAGATATCAAAATGAAGGAGGGAAATATGAAAGAGTTTCATGGGAACGGAATGATTGGAATGATTGCCTCAAAGATCATGGTTGAAGGTCCTATCAAAAAAGACACTACTTCATATATGCTTTCAATTCGGAGATTCATGTATGATCTTATTACAAGACCATTAACAAGAGTAACTTCATTTAATGGTACATCAGTCGGATACAACTTTTATGATCTGAATGCGAAAATAAACCATATTCTCTCATCAAAAGACAGGTTCTTTTTAAGTTTCTACTCGGGTGGAGACAAAGTACTTACTAGGCAAAAAACTCAAACTGACTTAAACAAGATGATTCTTGAATGGGGTAATCTTCTTGGATCATTCCGGTGGAATCATCTTTATGGAGACAAGCTCTTTTCCAATCTTACTTTGTATTCAACCAGGTATCGTCTTGCAAATGATTTCTCAAACACATATACCATCAACAATGTAAAGGAAGAGACATCCACTAGTTACTGGTCGGGGATTGTTGATCTATCATTAAAGGCTGATTTCGATTATTATGTTAATCAGAATTATAAGATAAAATTTGGCGGCATTTCCATTTACCATCATTTCAATCCTAATACAACATCATACAAATCGTTCGAGAACAGCGCCGCAATTGATACCAGTTTTGGAAGTAAAAAGCAGAATGGCTTCGAGAATGCGGTATATCTCGAAAATGAGATTTCATTCGGCACAAGGTTATTTACAAATTTAGGTTTCAGGGTCACCAATTATAAGATGCCAAACCGGAGTTATAATTCATTTGAACCACGGTTCCTTACAACCTGCCTGGTCGGTAAACACACTCTTCTGAAAGCTTCTTATTCGTCAATGAATCAATATATTCATTTACTTACAGGCTCAGGTCCGAATATGCAGAACGATATCTGGGTTCCTGTAACTGATGCTGTTGCACCTTCACTATCAAAGCAATACGCAGCAGGATTGGAAAATACTTTCAGGGACGGAATGTATGAGGTAAGTCTGGAAGTTTATCAGAAAACCATGAATAATCTGATCACTTACAAAGAGGGTGTTGCAACATTCTCATCAGCTTCCGACTGGCAAACCCAGGTCGAAACTAATGGAAAGGGTAAGTCTTATGGTGTGGAATTTCTACTTCAAAAAACAAAAGGTTTGGCTACAGGCTGGGTAGCATATACGTACTCTAAAACAACACGTCAGTTTGAGAATAAAAACGATGGAAACCCATATCCTTTCAAGTATGACAGGACACATGATATAAGCATTGTTTACCTTCAGAAAATAAAGAGTAATATTCAGTTTTCTGCAACATGGGTTTATGGAACCGGCAATCCATATACTCTTGCAGCTGGAAAATATAAAATGATAACCGGTGTGGACAATGATTTAAATACCTATTATACCTATGGCCAGGTATATAATAATCTTAACTCCTATAGGATGCGGGCTTACCATAAACTTGATGTCGGGATCAATTTTTATAAAACTGTAAAATGGGGCGAAAGAATCTGGAGCATAAATATTTATAATCTGTATAACCGTCAGAATCCTTATTACTATTTTCTTGAAACAACTTATCAATTTGACCAGAAAGGAATGGTAATCCCTGGCTCAGGTAAAACAGTATTAAAACAGCAGAGCTATTTTCCTATTATTCCATCATTCAGTTATAGTTTGAAATTTTAATATTCCACACCTCTAGCAGGCACTTCCCTTAAATTAAAACAGACGAATCTAAATAATATTTATGTTTGCGGGAAGAGCCTGCTGGCACAACGCGCCAAACTACCAGGACAAAGTTATAGTGAGACAACTTCGCTTTATCGTGACAGTTTTAAAATTTCCCCTAAACCTAACACGGACAATGGGTAAGTTGTCAAGACTTCGCTAAAGCTACGGCTTGCGCTGTTGTCACACTTTTTGCATATTAAAACCCCAACTCCCCATCACCTTTCATAAAACACAACAATGCCATAAAACACACATATACAGCCATATAGTGAAATAGTTGCAGTTTCACTATCCCTAAACTCTATATAATAATTCAATAATGCAACACAACAGCCTGGGACTTTGGGACCAGGCTTTTTATTTTATTACTAATCACAACTATATGAAAACTCTACAGAATAAAATATCTGAAGTAAGATTTATTTATAGGACTAAGGTAAAAGCGTCAGAGAGACTACAGGTTAAATGCTCAAAGGATGCGTATGACATATTTATGGAAAGTTGGGACCTGGATTCATTATAGCTTATTGAAGGGGTTAAGTTCAAGCTATTGACTGGAAGGTGTTGACAATTTCATAGATATATAGTTATTGGATCATTTGATAAAGAATAGTGCATATATCGGCGGTTTAACTAAACCTAATGGTTTTTCTGTTCGTTGTATTAAAGATTAATCAGACTAGCCAACAATCGTTTAAATTACTCACTTTATAATATTGAGGATTTATCATCCCCTCACCATTTCTAGCCTATTTTCATCTAAAATGAATATCTGCAGATATATTAATATAACTTAAACTCATAAATCCTGACTTTCTGATTCTGCCCTACTCTGGCAAACAATTTTTTGCTTTTAGCCTGACTTTGGCTTAATTTTGATAATGAAATAAATAGACCTCTGATGTCAAGCATTATCCCAGGATATAATTACGACATCTTCATCAGTTACCGCCAGAAAGACAACAAAGGCGATATGTGGGTCAGTGAGTTTATTAATTTACTCCCTTTAAAGCAATCGGAGAAATGATTTTAAATAAGTTTATGATATCATTAGTGTCCACTTAAATATAATTGATTTTCAACTGTATACAATTTAGTTCTTTGACATCTTAGTAATCTTGGTTTGTAAGTAGTTCTTTTAGAGGCGTTTTATCAAAAAGTGATATGCTTAAAATTTGTAGTATTTCGTAAGGTGAACGGTCTACTTTCAATCTGTAAGCAACTATCGCAACAAGACAATAAACAATGATGGCTGAGTAGATCTGTATTTTAACTGCATTAGGAGTTGTTCCCCAGAAGGATTTTATCTTAAGATGTTGTTTTATCCATTTGAAGAACAATTCTACTTTCCATCGATATTTATACAGTAGAGCAATCTCATGAGCTTTGAGATCAAAGTTGTTTGTTATAAACTCGAAGACTCTATCTGTTTCTTCATCATAATACTTGATTTTCCGGAGTTTATCCGGGTAGTATTGTACTGAGTAGAAGCCTTCGAGTTTGCCAATCTGATCTGAAAGAACCCCGCGATTCTTCTCTACACCGTTGGAATACATTCGTTTGAATCTCAGGTTAGTCTTGGTTCGTGTTACAAAATATGCTGAGTGCTGTTGTATTCTGTAAAGCCTTTCATAGTCGGTGTAACCGCGATCCAGTATGTAATATCCTCCTGGTTCATAAGTGAGTAAATCAAGGGCATTCATATCATTTACTGAAGCTCTGGTTATAATGATACAGCTTGGGATAGAGGTTTTTACATCAAAAAGTGTATGCAACTTAACCCCTCCCTTTGTTTTGCGGAACTCAGCCCACCAGAAGACACTCAGGCATAAATCAATAGTAGAAGAGTCGAAGGCATATACGTTTGATTTAATATTCAAATCAAAGTCTTTTACTGCAGTAACCCTTCTGGCCTCGGCAATAAGATGATAAGCAAACTCCTCAAATATCCTGTAGTTACGTCTTTCATTGGCTTTTGAGAGATTAGATCTGGTTACATTTTTTCCGAACCCCAGATGATAAAACTTGGATTTATGAGCTTCAAGGCCAATCATCAAATCACGCATACTCTCTCGTCCTGTTAATTGACCAAAAACCATACTACAGAGTTGATTCCAACAAGTAAAGAATCTAACATGCTTATTTCCATGGTATTTATCGACAATGCAATCAAAAACACGCTTGGGAAGAAAATCTGTAAGCTGAGAGTAAACATATTTGCCTTGATTCATGGTTTTTGCCTTTTATCAAAGCTAAAAACCATATCTTTATTTCAAATCGACACGTAACAAAAAAACTCTACAATCCCGATGTATTCAAGATTTCAAAGAACGATATTTAATTTTTAGTGGACACTAATGTTATGATATAATGATTATTGTATTTAATTAATAAATAACTCCTGAGTAATTAATGTAGGAAGGTAAAGATTTTAAAAAATGATGGTTATCCCAGAATACCAGGTAAAAGAAAAGCTTTATGAAAGCTATAATTCATATATATATCGTGCTTTTCATGAGGAAACAAAACTGCACGTAATTATTAAGGTATTGAAAGGGGAATATCCCAATCCTGAAAGAATTGTTCGTTTTAAAAGGGAATATGAGATACTGAAGGGTATAAATCTGGAGGGTGTTATTAAAGCCTATAGTCTCGAAAAATATAATAATAGTTATGCCTTTATCATGGAGGATTTCCATGCTGAATCAATTAAAAATATCTTGGAGAAGAGAAAATTAAACTTAAATGAATTTTTTAAGCTTTCAATTAAGATCACTGAAATTCTCGGACAGTTGCACCAGTTAAATATTATTCATAAAAATATTAATCCAACTAATATAGTCTGGAATCAGGAAACGGATCAGGTTAAAATCATTGATTTTGGCATTTCAACAGTTCTGTCACAGGAAATTGCTGCAATACAAAATCCGTATGAAATGGAAGGGACACTTAGCTACATATCTCCTGAACAAACAGGAAGGATGAACCGTATGATAGATTACCGGACAGATATGTATTCCCTTGGAGTTACTTTGTATGAGATTGTTACAGGTCATCAGCCTTTCCCTGCTAGAGACGCTATGGACCTGGTGCATTGTCATATAGCAAAAAATCCACCTGCACCTCATCTATTTAAATCCAGGCTTTTAACTGAAGGATCAAAAGGGCTTGAGATACTTTCAAAAATTATTCTGAAACTCATGTCAAAAACGGCTGAGGATCGTTATCTCTCTTACTTTGGATTGAAATATGATTTGCAGGAATGTTTAAAACACTTGAAAAAAAACCAGACTCTTTCAGGATTACATTTCAATCCTGGAGAAAACGATTTTTCGAATAGATTACATATCCCTCAGAAATTATATGGCCGGGAAACTGAAATTGCCATCTTGTTGGAAGCGTTTCAAAAGGTATGTGGCAGACCGCGAGAGGCTGCTGTAAGTGAAATGATGATAGTAACAGGCCATGGAGGTATAGGCAAATCAGTATTGGTGAACGAGATACATATACCCATTGTTGAAAAAAGGGGATATTTTATTTCTGGCAAGTTCGATCGACTCAAGCATAATATCCCGTACTCTGCCTTAACTCAGGCCTTCCAGGATCTAATAAGGCAAATCTTAATTGAAAGCGAGTCGCAAATAAAGCAGTGGAAGACTAAGATTCTTGATGCAGTAGGCCCGAATGGTCAGGTTATAATTGATGTGATCCCTGAAGTAGAACTGATCATTGGTAAGCAACCGGCTGTCCCTGAGCTTCCTCCTCAGGATACACAAAACAGGTTTAATACATATTTCCAGAATTTTATCAGAACATTTGCTAGTGAAAGTCATCCCCTTTCCATCTTTCTGGATGATCTGCAATGGACAGATATCCCGACCCTGAAATTATTGGAAAGGTTAATGCTTGATTCAAGAACCAGGTATATGTTTATAATAGGAGCTTACAGGGATAATGAAGTAGATCCATCTCATCCTCTTATAATAAGCCTGAATAAAATTAAGAATGGGGGTGCTATTGTAAATTACATAACACTTCTTCCCCTCGAAGCCCGGCATATTAATCAGCTTATCTCGGATTCCTTTCGATGCAATATCACTGATGTGGAAAATCTTGGCAAACTATGTTTAATAAAAACAAACGGTAATCCTTTTTTTCTAATCCAGTTTCTGAACTCTCTATTTGATCTAGGTCTGATCGAATTTGATACTAAAACCTTCAAATGGGAATGGGATGCTGCTAAAATTGAAAAAACTGACATCACGAGTAATGTGGTGGAATTAATGCTGGTGAAGATCCGGAAACTTTCTGAAAATACTAAAAGAATATTAAAACTGGCATCCTGTATAGGGAACCGATTCGATCTGGATACACTGTCAATAATTAACGAAAAGCCTGCTGTTGAAACAGCAAATGAAATGAATGAAGCCTTGGAGAGCGGACTCATCCAGCCAATAGGTGAAGGATATAAGCTGGCAGGTTATCTTGATTTTCTGAAAGACGATAATTCCTTTGACAGGTTTGAGTATAAAATTCAATATAAATTTTTGCACGATCGTGTTCATCAGGCTGCATATTCCCTTATAAGTGATGAGTATAGACAAATCCATTATAAAATAGGAAGACTATTGCTGCAAAAATTTGTAAAAGTGGAACGGGAGGAAAGAATATTTGATATTGCCAACCATCTGAACTTAGGCACCGACCTGATAGTTGATAAGACAGAAAAGGACGAGCTGTCTGAATTAAACTTGCTGGCAGGCAGGAAAGCTAAAGCTGCTACAGCCTATGAAATTGCTTTTCAGTATTTCAATACAGGACTAGAGTTATTGGGAACTAATGCCTGGAAAGATAATTATGCACTCACTTTGGAGATGAACATAGAAACAGCAGAGACTTCCTATTTGACCGGGAATTTTGAAAAGATGGATAAACTGGCAGGGGAAATATCAAATCATGCGGAAACCTTGCTGGATAATATACGAATTAATGAAATTGTTATTGAGTCTTATTTGGCGAGGGGCAGACTTGAGGAAAGCATTGCTACAGCTGTCAAAATACTTAAACAGCTGGGTGTACATATAACTCCGAAACCTAGCAAGTTCAATGTTTTACTTAATCTATCATATCTGCGTCTAATTCTATCAGCAAAAAAAATTGAAGATCTGAAGAATTTACCTGTAATGACGGATGTCCATAAACTTGCAGCTATGCGTATTCTCATGAAAGCTGCCAGTTCTGCATATTATACTAATATTTTGGTGGCTATTACCATGGCATTTAAAATGGTTTATCTGTCTATCCGGTATGGGAATTCTCCTTTTTCTTCATTTGGATATGCATTATATGGTATTATTTTACAAGGCATTGTTGGGAAAATCATTCTCGGGTACAAGTTTGGAGAATTTTCAATTGAATTATTGAACAGGTTTAACACAAAGGAATACGAGACCAAAATAAATCTGCTTTTCAATTTATTTGTAAAACATTGGAAGGACAAATTAAGTGAAACAATCGGACCGTTAACTGAAGCATTTCAAAGAGGTCTTGAAACCGGAGATTATGAATTTGCTGCTTATTGCGCTGCTTATATAGCTATCCACCCATTTCATTTTGGAACCAGGCTTGAAATAGTTGAAGAAGAAATGAGGAATAGCATTGAAGTGGTAAAAAAACTCAATCAGGAGTTGATTGTTATTGTTCTTAAATTAAGCAGGCAGGTCGTCCTGAATCTTCTAGGGAAATCAAATAACAGATTCTTAATAGCTGGGGAAAGTTATGATGAGACAGAAATGGCTCCACGTTTTTTCAAAGATAATGATATGGCTGATCTAGGATCACTATATGCCATGAAAGTTTTTCTTTGTGTTATCTTTGCTGACACAAAGGGATCCCTTGGAGTTGCCCTTGAAGCTGAAAAATACAAGCAACCCACGATCGGACTTATATTTTTACCACTTATTTATTTTTATACATCTCTTATATTTCTTTCTCAATGCTCTGGCTCCGGTGCATCAGGAATAAAACGCTATTTATACCTGAGCAAAGTTTATTTTAATCAGAAAAGATTGAAGAAATGGGCTAAATATGCTCCTGAAAATTTCCTTCACAAATGGCATCTTGTTGAAGCTGAAAAATACAAAACGCATAATAGATGTTTGAAAGCCATGAATCATTATGATAAAGCTGTGATGCTGGCACGTGAAAATGGATATATTCATGAAGAAGCTCTGGCAAATGAACTGGCAGCAAAATATTATTTAACAATGGGATATGACACAATTGCCAGAGCATATATGAAAGAAGCCTGTTATTTATACACAATATGGGGGGCAAGGGCAAAAGCAGATCAACTTATTGAAGCCCATCACGATCTTCTTTATGCATTAACTGAGGAAAGAGGAAATAAAAATGAAATTGAATCTCCACTGTCAAGCTTTGAGTTTAGCCATCCCGAAAGACTCGATCTGGCAACTGTGCAAAAGGCATCACAGGCTATTTCAGGTGAAATTCATTTGGATAAATTGCTTGAAATACTGATGAATATTGTAATTGCCAATGCAGGTGCACAAAAAGGTTTTCTTCTTTTAAATGAGGAGGATGGGTTGTTTGTAGAAGGAGAAGCAATTGCCGGGAGAGAAGAAGTCACAGTTCTGCAACATGTACCCTATACCGATCAAAATAATATCGCCCTGATAATTGTAAATTATGTTTTACGGATCAATGAAATGGTAGTTTTAGATGATGCCGGAAATCAAGGCACATTTAAAGCTGATCCATATATTACCCGGAATAAACCGAAATCAATATTATGTTTACCACTTATCTTTAAAAACAAAATGAGTGGTATCCTGTACCTTGAAAATAACCTGACACCAGGTGCCTTTACCTCTGAAAGAGTAGACGTATTAAGAATACTTACAGGACAAATTGTAATCTCAATAGAAAATGCCCGCCTATATAAAAGTCTGGAGGAATACAGTATGACACTGGAGCAAAAGGTGATTGAACGCACCCAGAAGATAGAGTATCAGAACAAAGAAATTACAAGCAGCATAAAATATGCAAGCAGAATACAAAATGCGTTATTGCCGCCAGATGAAGAACTGATAAGATTATTACCTTCATATTTTATTCTGAGTAAACCAAAAGATATTGTCAGTGGCGACTTCTACTGGTTTACACGGAAAGATGATAAAGTTATTGTTGCTGTCGCAGACTGTACCGGACACGGAATTCCCGGGGCTTTTATGAGTATCCTAGGTATCTCTTTTTTAAACGAAATAGTAAATAAGGCTATTACCATCAGAGCGAATGAGTTATTAAATCAACTTTCAGGTCAGGTGATCAAGTCACTTCATCAAACCGGAAAGAATGTCGAAACAAGGGACGGAATGGAAATGGGTTTGTGTGTATTTGATTTCGGTAAACAGAAATTACAGTATTCAGGAGCTTCCCGCTCTTTATATCTGATTCGTGATAATGAGTTAAAAGAACACAGGGGAGACTCTATGCCCATTGGAATTTATGAGAAAGAAGATCAATCGTTCACCAATACAGAAATACTTTTTCAAAAGAATGATATTATTTATTTATTTACAGATGGTTATAAAGACCAGATCGGGGGAATTGAAAGAAAAACATTTCGATCGGAGAATTTTAAAAAGCTTTTAATCAATATCCATAACTTACCTCTAATCCAGCAAAAAGAAGAATTGGAAAAGAAATATGAAGAATGGAGAGGAAATATTGACCAGGTTGATGATATTCTTATTATTGGAATCAAAATTTGAAGATTACTCTGCCTGAGTAATATAAAAATTGTTCTTTTTATTCCTGCAGTGGTATTCCATCAGATAGATCCATAAACCCCATGAATAATACTTCTTTTTCCAAAATAATATCTTCTCCGATGAATACAATTCTTCCATTAAGTGTAAATTGAAGGAGGAAAAATAACAAAACCGGCCTATCATAATAATGACTTATTTCCAACAAATATTATGTATTGCTGTCTGGTACGTAATAAGTAGATATACAGTCTGACATTAATAACGTAGAACATTCTGAAAATCATATTCTGGAAAAACATTTTCCTTTTTATTTTTGGAAGCCAGTTCTGGTATTTGTTCCATCCGTTCCTCACCTGTTGAGATATATCCTCAATATGCTTAATTTCAAGTCCAGAATTTAGAAATTCTTCATCATAGCGATTTCGGTTCCAGAAATTATGATCCCTTGGCTTACCAAATATCTTCATAATTCCCTCCCTCTTTTTACGGGTAGATAAGATATCGGCAATAAGAAATTGTCCCCCGGGTTTAAGAACACGGGTTACCTCTCTGATAAATGCAGATTTATCAGGATAGTGAAAAGCACTTTCAATGTTTAGCAGTACATCTATCGATTCGGAAGAGATCTGTGTAAGATTCTGAGCATCACCTATAAGGAATTTGACATTATTTATATTAGCCCGTTCCTTTTCACTTTTAGCAATTTCAATGTTACCTTTATTCAGATCAATTCCGGTTATCCTCAAGGGATTGTAAACTGAATTTATATACATAGCCTGAACTCCGTTTCCACATCCTATTTCTAGAATTTCCTTATTTTCTATGGGTAATAGTAACGAAATACAATAATCTGTAAGGTTTTTCTGTGCCTGAATGAAACTGTCTGTTTCTTTTGCATAAAGTGGATAATGGAGCATTGTGTACTCGTTATTCAACCTTTTAAGCGACATATTCATGGACTCATAATACTGGTCATGGGTAAAACCTGTCCCTAAAAGCTTAAGTAGTGTTCGTAAAGAACTCATACTTATATGAATTTTAATTAGGCAATTTAAACATTAGATCATAAAGAGATTAGGATAAATATTAAATATTTTCTTAAGCGGTGTTTCATTCATTTTTATAAGTGAAATTTATGCAATTATTCCATTTATTCTGGTTTATAATTCCAACTTTCGTTTAAGTTATTTCATTCTTCTTTGTTTCGTGGTCCTCTATTTTGTTTCTTTTCTCTGGTTGATTATCCAATCTACAGCATCAGGAACGAACCTGAATTTCAGCAGATTGTCAGGGATATAGAAGCCAAATACCAGGCAGAGCATGAAAGGGTGAGGAAGTGGCTTGAGGAGCAGGGGGAACTTTAGGGATATATAAAATGTTTCCACCAGAAAAAAGCTGTTGTCAAATAGGAAAATATAATTAACTTTGCGCCTGCAAAAAAGTTGAAGAGGTGTATTTAAATAGGAGTAATTTTCGAGACCTGTTTTAAACAATCCTCTGTACAAGATTGATTATAAGCGGTATATTACAGGGGTTCGATTCCCCTATGGACTACAAATTTTGAAGGTGAAAAACATTAATATTTAGAAATGGCAAATCATAAATCATCAGAAAAAAGGAACAGGCAGATCATCGTCAAGAATGAGAGCAACAAGTATTATGCTAAAACAATGCGTAATGCCCTCAAGGATTTTCGTGAAACAACAACCAGGAAAGAGGCAGCTGAATTGCTCCCAAAAATGAACGCAATGATTGACAGACTGGCAAGAAGGCATATTATACACAACAATAAAGCAGCCAATCTCAAATCTTCAATCGAAAAACACCTGAACAGTTTAAAATAACCTGATCCATTAAATATAGTCAAGGGGCTCCGGCTGAGCCCCTTTTTTGTTTGTTATCTTCCCCCCTTGAGGGGGGTCAGGGGGATGTTAATCATGCAAAAACATCCCCCGTACCCCCTTCAAAGGGGGAGGGTCCTATGAATCCTTTTTATATATTGTACAAATTTCTTAACTTGCATACGGAATATAAAATTTTCGCTGCATGTCACTAAAAATAACCGACTGGGCTGTCGAGGACAGGCCCAGGGAAAAGCTTATACAGAAAGGAACTGCAAGCCTCAGCGATGCAGAGCTTCTCGGTATACTGATCTGTTCCGGCCGAAAAGACAAATCGGCCGTTGATATCGGCCGCGAGCTGTTAAGCATCGTGGATAATAACCTGAACAGCCTTGGAAAACTCTCAATTTCCGATCTGAAAAAGATTGACGGGATCGGCCCGGCACGGGCTGTGATAATTGCTGCGGCTCTTGAGCTGGGAAGGAGGAGAAAGCTGGCTGAAGTACCGGATGCACTTCAGATAAAGTGTTCAAAAGACGTAGCAGATATCTTCCAGCCTTTGCTTTCAGATCTTCTGCATGAAGAATTCTGGATATTGTTCCTGAACAGATCAAATAAAGTGATCGGCAGGATGAAACTCAGCCAGGGAGGCATCAGCGGCACAGTCACTGATGTAAGAATGGTAATGAAGAAAGCTATTGAATATCTTGCTTCAGGGATCATAGTGTGTCATAATCACCCTTCGGGGAACCTTAATCCAAGCGAATCGGATTCAAAGATCACTCAAAAGATCAAAGAAGCCGGAAACCTTATGGATATCCAGCTGCTTGATCACCTTATAATATCTGAGAAAGATTACTACAGTTTTGCAGATAATGGGTTGCTCTGATTGTCTGATTGTCCGGATGTTATGGAAGGTTTTATTTGAGTTTTTTCACCCTGCTTTTGTCGGGGCACTCTTTCAGAAGAACTTTTATTGTTTTACCAAGCTTTGGATGCAGAATATCACCTGCGATATCATTTAACGGAACAAGAACAAATCTCCTCTCATGAAGCCCCGGATGCGGGATCACCAGGCTTTTTGCCTCAAGTATCATGTCCCCGTAAAGAAGGATATCAATATCAATCTGCCTGGAAGAATACTTTTTTTCATCTCTCAGTCTTCCCATATTGGCTTCTATCATCAATATCCTGCCCAGCAGACCTGATGGTTTCAGTTTCGTTTCAACCTCAGCTGCAATGTTGAGGAAATCATTTTCGCTCGCGAAACCCCATGGTTCAGTTTCGTAAACAGACGATACCTGCTTTACCCGGCCAATATGCTCCTTTATCAGGGCAATAGCCTCACTAAGGTTTTTCCCCCTGTCACCCAGGTTTGTGCCTATACCCAGATATACCTTCATTTCCCTACCTCTTAGTGACTTATCATATTTAATACAAAGATACCTTAATAAATTCAACCGGTTTTTCATATATTTAAAAATCATTTTAAATAACTGACTACATGAAAAATTTTCTCATTTACACTTTAGCCACAATAACAGGAATAATCCTTACTTCACTTATCTTCTTTTTTGTAATGCTTGCAAGCCTGGGCGCAATGGTTGCTGCAGGTGATAAGCCCGTTTCAATAAGTGAAAACTCCGTGCTGGTTTTAAAAGCCGGGGTTTCAATTCCTGACCGCAGCAATCCGAATCCATTTGCAGGTGTCGATATTCTGGATATGACATTTTCACCGGTAACCGGGCTCAACGACATCCTGAAGAATCTTGAAAAGGCCGCTTCAGATACAAAGATCAAGGGTATCCTGATTGAGAACGGACTGCTTCCTTCAGGATGGGCAATAACCGAAGAGATAAGGAATGCCCTTGCTAAATTCAGGGAAGAAAGCGGGAAATTTGTCATAGCTTATTCTGATTATGTGCTTCAGCAGGAAGGATATTATCTCTCTACTGTTGCAGATAAAATATACATAAGTCCCGGCTCCATGGTAGACTTCAAGGGCCTTACCGGAGATGTAATGTTCTATAAGAAAGCACTTGAAAAGCTTGGCGTTGAGGTACAGGTAATAAGGCACGGAAAATTCAAGGGTGCGGTTGAACCATATATTCTTGACAAGCTCAGCAAGGAAAATGAGGAGCAGATCAGGGATTATGTTGGATCAATTTGGAACCATGCCATTGACAGGATGTCGGTTTCGAGAGGAATCCCTGCAGTTCAGCTCAATAACCTTGCTGATAAGCTTGCAGGTTTTGTTCCGGCTTCGGCTTTTGAGAACAGGCTTATTGACGGACTGTTATACCGTGATGCACTCATAGATACAATTAAGATATTGTCAGGTCTTACAACCAGCGACAAGATCCAGCTGGTGCAGATGACAAAATACAGCAAAGTTCCTGATACAAAGAAACCGGTAGTATCAAAGAACAGGATTACGGTGATCTATGCTGCAGGAACAATAGTCAGGGGTAAGGGAAATGAATATAATATAGGAGGAAATAACTATTCGGAAGTGATAAGAAAAGAGAGACTTGACAGTAATGTAAAAGCCATTGTCCTCAGGGTGAATTCCCCGGGAGGTGATGCAGTTGCTTCGGATAATATCTGGAGGGAGCTTGAGCTTGCTGCAAAAGTCAAACCTGTTGTTATATCGATGGGAAATTATGCTGCTTCCGGAGGCTACTACATATCTGCTCCCGGCACAAAGATCTATTCTAATCCCACAACAATCACTGGTTCAATCGGAGTATTCGGCCTTATTCCCAATGCCGGGAAGATGCTGGAGCAGAAGCTGGGGATAACCACGCAATCGGTGAGAACCAATTCATATTCTGATTTCCCCTCACCTTTCCGCAGCATGAGCGCTTACGAGAAAGAAATAATGCAGATGGATATTGAAGGTATATATACCAGCTTCACCGGGAAGGTTGCCCTGGGAAGAAAAATGAATGTGGCTTCTGTTGACAGTATCGGTCAGGGACGCGTCTGGAGCGGTAGCAAAGCTCTTAAGCTCGGGCTTGTTGATGAGATAGGCGGTCTGAAGGATGCAATCAATGGAGCTGCAGATCTTGCAGGACTTGAAACATATACCATAAGAGAACTGCCTGCAGTTGAAGATCCATATACAAAGCTGTTGAGACAGCTCAGCGGAGAGATCAGGATGAGTATCCTGAAAAAGGAACTTGGTGAATCAATAAGATTCTATAATGAGCTGATGGAGATAAGGCATCTTGAGGGGATTCAGGCCAGGTTGCCATACTTCATTGAGATTCATTGATATATGCAGAAAAGAAGGAGCATATTTCTTTATCCGTTTTCCCTGATTTATGGAATAATAACAGGGATTCGGAATTTTCTGTATGATTCAGAAATTCTTAAATCCCATGAATTTTCTGTTCCTGTCATCTGTGTGGGAAACCTGGCAGCAGGAGGGACAGGTAAAACGCCTCATGCAGAATATCTTATTGACCTTCTTAAGAAAGAATTCAGGGTTGCGCTCCTCAGCAGGGGTTACAGGCGCAAAACCAGTGGCTTCCTGCTTGCCGGAAAAGAATCAAAGGTTGAAGATATTGGCGATGAGCCTTTGCAGATGTTAAGGAAATTCCCGGATATAACTATTGCCGTAGACCGGAAAAGAGTTAACGGAGTACGTGAGATACTGAGGGAAAAACCTGATACCAATGTAATAATCCTGGATGACGGCTTTCAGCACCGAAGTATAACCCCCGGCTATTCAATATTGCTTTCCGACTATGCGAGGCTGATGATTAATGACTACATGCTGCCTTTCGGAAACCTCAGGGAAAGTATAAGGAACATGAGGAGAGCAGATATTATCCTGATAACAAAGTCACCGGAGACAATATCAGCCATACAACGCAGGATTGTCGTTAAGCAGATAAGCAAGGCTCCCTACCAGAACCTCTACTTCACTTCCATTGTTTATAAAAAGCCTGTGCCTCTGTTTGAAGGGACAATTCCTGAGGATGATATTTTGTCAGCTGCTGCAATCAGGGAAACAGGTATTCTCCTTGTAACAGGAATAGCAAATCCCGAACCGCTTGCAGATTATCTCCGGAATAAAACCGCTGAGATGATATGCATGTCTTTTAGCGATCATCACGGGTTCAGCAGCAGGGATATTGAAAGGATGAAAGAAACATGGGACTCACTCAAATCTCACCGTAAGTACTTGCTGACCACCGAAAAAGATGCTGTAAGGTTGCGGGAATTTACTAATATTGCAGAACCTTTCCGGTCGGCATTCTATTATATTCCCGTTGGAATATATTTCCTGAATGACGACCAGAAAGAGTTTGATAATCTTATAATTGATTATGTTAGAAAAAATAAACGAAACAACAGAGTTTCTTAAGGAAAAAGGGATCATTAATCCTGATGCCGGAATAATCCTTGGCACAGGACTTGGCGGACTTGCTGCAAAAATTGAAAACCGGATTGAAATAGATTATAAGGATATCCCGAATTTCCCGGTCTCAACCGTGGAAGGGCATGAAGGAAAGTTTATCTATGGCGATTTCGGAAAGAAGAAGGTTATCGCCATGAAGGGACGGTTCCATTATTATGAAGGATACGGATCGGACCTGATGGCATTGCCTGTAAGGGTACTCAGGTATCTCGGCATAAAATGTCTTTTCCTTTCCAATGCTGCCGGAGGAGTAAATCCGGCATTTCAGATAGGCGATATCATGATAATCACTGATCATATAAATCTTCTTCCCAATCCCCTTATCGGAAAAAATGATGACCGTATAGGACCCCGGTTCCCTGATATGGGGGAAGCTTATGACAGGTACCTGATAAAAAAAGCACAGGTTATAGCGCAGGATCTTAAGATCAGGGTTCATAAAGGGGTATATCTGGCAACCAGCGGTCCGACTTTTGAAACGCCTTCAGAATACAAATATTTCAGGATCATCGGTGCTGACGCGGTCGGTATGTCAACTGTGCCTGAAGTAATTGTTGCACGTCACATGAACCTGCCATGCTTTGCAGTAAGTATCATAACCGATCTTGGTGTTGAGGGTAAAATTGAGTATACAACCCACGAATCAGTTATACAGGAAGCCATTAAAACTGAGGACCGGATGACCGCAATCATGACGGAGATGATATCGACATTATAACTACAAGTTCCCCTCCAGGGAGGGGTCAGGGGTGGGTTTATTCTTCTCAATCCAATCCTCAATCACCCTCAATACATTCCACATATTCTTCTTAATCTCAATATCTTCAAACCTTAAGAAACGAACTCCAAGTTTTTCAAGTTCTTTTTGCCTTTCATCATCTTGATCATATCTATAGATATGTGTATCACCGTCAATTTCAATTGCCAGAGAAAGTTCCTTGCAGTAAAAATCTACAATGTAATTTTCTATCGGTCTTTGTCTGTCAAAATCAAAACCAAGAATAGCTTTATTTTTTAATTCGTTCCAGAGCAATACTTCTGATAATGTCATGTTCCTTCGAAGTTCTTTCGCAAGCTCTTTGAGATCGGGATTATATGGAATTATTTTATGCTTTTTTGACATATTTCATTTATTTAAATACCCACCCCAAACCCCTCCAAGGAGGGGATTTTGAAGGAGATGTCCACCACAAACCC